>JAOQII010000098.1 GCA_026134025.1 Candidatus Syntropharchaeum sp. | reverse complement strand
GGAGGCCTATCAATGCCAGAAAAAGAGGATTTCATCAAAGTCGAGGATCTGCGCGTCTACATGGGTGGAGTGGCAGTCCTCGATGATATAAATTTCACGATCAAAGAAGGAGAGGGATTCGGTATACTTGGAAAGAGTGGATCTGGCAAGTCCGTCCTCATGCACACGATGCGTGGCACAAAAGAGTACAAACCAGATAAGGGAAGCATCATCTATCGCGTGGCGATCTGTCCGAATCAGGAGCGGTGTGGAGGGATTGAACCACCGAGCAGGGCGGGAGAACCCTGCTCAAAGTGTGGCAATACGCTCGAGCTTGAAGAGATCAACATCTGGGATTGCGATCCTCAGCTTCGGCACAATCTCTACAATCGCCTCTCGCTGATGCAGCAGCGCACATTTGCGATCTATGGCGAGATGGCAGTCATCCAGAACATAGAGGAAGCCTTAAAAGATGTAAATTACCCGAAAGAGAAGCGTGTTGCAAAGATAATGGAACTCTTAAAGCGTGTTGAGCTTGTCCACAGGAGCCTTCACATCGCAAGGGACCTGAGTGGGGGTGAAAAGCAACGAGTTGTCCTTTCAAGACACCTCGCACTCGACCCGATCGCACTCTACGCAGATGAGCCGACAGGCACACTCGACCCGATAACAGCAGAGACCGTACACCGTGTCATAAGACAGGAGATCGGACGCGGTATGACAATGATCATCACCTCCCACTGGCTCTATGCGATCGAGGAACTGACAGATCATGGTATCGTCCTTGAGAATGGGAGGATCATCGCTGCTGGTAAGACGACTGAGATATCCGAGAAGCTAAAACTGGGTTATGAAGAGTTTAAACGAGAGGAGATCAGGGCAGAGATCCCGAAGGTCAAGGTAGAGGATTGCTCAAAGAGCTACTATGTCGCAGACCGTGGTGGGATGGTGCATGCGGTCAAATGCGTGAACGTGACCGTGAACGAGGGAGAGATATTCGGGATCGTCGGTGTGAGTGGTGCAGGCAAGACGACTTTGGGTAAGATGCTTGCAGGACTCCAGACAACCTCTTCAGGCAGGATACTCATCCGTATCGGTGAAGACTGGATCGATATGAACGAGCCTGGTGAGTACGGGCGAGGAAGGGCAACCCCTTACATCGCGATCCTCCATCAGGAGTACGGGCTCTACCACCACTCAACCATCGTTGAGAACCTCACAGACTCGATCGGGCTGACGATGCCGGCAGAGATTGCGAGGATGAAGGCAAAGGATGTCCTGAGAATGGTCGGCTTCGAAGAGAGGAAGATCGATGAGATGCTCCACGCACTGCCAGATGAGCTTGGTGTCGGAGAACAGCACCGAGTCGCACTTGCAAGGGCACTCATGACAGAACCCGAGCTTCTGATCCTGGATGAGCCGACAGGGACGATCGATTCACTGACACTGAACGACGTGATACGGGCGATCCTGCAATCGAGGAAGGAGATGAACCAGACCTACCTCATCATGTCGCATGATATAGATTTCATGGAACGTGTCTGTGATCGTGCGATGCTGATGAGCGGGGGGGAGGTTATCAAGATCGGTGAACCTTCAGAGATTATCAGGCTATTCAAGGATAGAGAGGAGGTTATGGGGGTGTA
>JAOQII010000097.1 GCA_026134025.1 Candidatus Syntropharchaeum sp. | reverse complement strand
GGAATGACCATCGCTGAGAAGATCCTTGCAATACACGCCGGCAGAGAGAGCGTATCGCCAAAGGAGATCGTGGATGCAAGAATCGATTATATTTGATGAATCTTCATCGAATGCTGTGATAATCCTCATAAAACTGCCGGATCGGTTTTCTGAACTTCGAATGCGATGTAGATAAGTCACAGACCCTGCATTAAAATGCAAGGCATCATGATGCTGGAGGTCACGTAATTGGTACAAGCGCGGACAGAATGTGGGGTGGGTGGGATGTGAAGTGCAGCGCAGCATTGCTGGAGGTCTTTTTGTCGCGCTTTTATTTTTGGTTGCCGCGTGGTTAGGTTGTAGCAAGGTGTATATTGGATCGAGAGAACGTTTTATATATGTTCTGCACTTAAGTAGTGAGCATTACATGAACATCAAGGAAAATAGTCCATTTACACCCGGCAGTCCTGTGCCTGTCGAACTTTTTGTTGGCAGATCAAAACAAATTAAAGAAATCCTGCGGTATGTAGAACAAACTAAATATGGAAAACAAGAAAATGTTTTCCTATCAGGAGAAAGAGGAATAGGAAAAAGTTCACTCGAAACTTTTCTTTGTCATATGGCTGTTACTAAGATGGATGTTATCGGCATCCACGTCTTTTTAGGTGGAGTATCCTCTTTAGAAGAGGCGGTCCGCCGCATTCTTGATCAACTTCTGAAAGAGACGAGAGGACAGGAATGGTTTGAGGACATTAAACAGTTCTTTGGAAAGTATATTAGGGAAGTGGGTCTCTTTGGCGTATCTGTCAGTTTCGTTCCACCAGAGCAAGATTTGAGAGAGTTGGTGAGGAGTTTTTCAGAAGTTCTTGATAATTTATTGCAAAAAATAGATGGGAAAAAAGCAGGATTGTTCATAGCATTGGACGATATCAATGGACTCGCGGATAAGGAGGAATTTGCAAATTGGTATAAAAGTTTTGTGGACGAAGTAGCAACACACTATGAAAATTTTCCCGTTTTTATTATGCTAACTGGGCTACCTGAAAAAAGAGACGCGTTAGCCACACACCAACCCTCCCTTATGAGGATATTTAGGGTAACAGAGATTGAAAAACTTTCTGATGAAGAAATTGAAGATTTTTTGTCTGCGGCTTTTGAGAAGGCAAATATAAAAGTTGAACCAGACGCTATGGACCTTATGGTAACTTATTCTAGTGGATTACCTATTTTAATGCATGAGATCGGCGATGCCACTTTCTGGGTAGATGATGATGGCGTGATAGATGAAGATGACGCCATTACTGGGGTACTCGCAGCAGCAGAAGAAGTAGGAAAGAAGTACCTTGATCCTAAGGTTTATAGAGCGATCCGAAGTAAAAATTATAGATCGATTTTGAAGAAATTGGGAGAAGGAGAGATTTCTAGGGAATTTATTAAGAAAGACGTGGAAGCGAGACTCAATGAAAGCGAAAAAAAAGTGTTTCACAATTTTCTTAGAAGAATGAAAGACCTAGGAGTGATTGAGAGCGATCTGGAAAGAGGTAAAGGTGCTTATAGATTCGTAAACGAGATATATCCCATTTATATATGGATGAAAAGTGAGGGATTAAAGCCGAGGAGAAAAAAAGCATGATCCAACCCACCCCATAAAACCACACCCGCCACATAACCAACCCGACCTCCATGCACCTCGTGCCAGCCTCCCGAAGTCACCAAGCCCCGCACTTAAGTACAGAGCCTGCATATAGCGATCCCCTCTTTTCTGTACAGGATTCTGCATCTCAACATACTCTTCGCATCAGTCATCCAAACCCAATGCCGCATGCACTCATCTTTTTATCTGATCACCGCCAACCCCCAAGTCATGGGAATGACCATCGCTGAGAAGATCCTTGCAATACACGCCGGCAGAGAGAGCGTATCGCCAAAGGAGATCGTGGATGC
>JAOQII010000096.1 GCA_026134025.1 Candidatus Syntropharchaeum sp. | reverse complement strand
GTGTCCGTGATGTTTGTGGTGGTGCCGGGATCCAGAACGATTGTGGTCTCATCGTTTTCAAGAACGATCTGTCGAGAACTTGCAGTCATCACTTCCATAGCACCATACGTATCACTGGTATCGATCTCCAGCACATCATCATCGATCAGGAAGACGTACATCAGTTGCACGTAACTGATATCTCCTTTAAAGACCGCATCAACGTAGCAGGAAAATACAGGGATATCCTGCTCTCCACCGATGTCTTCGTTGTATGTGTAGACGCGCTCCTGTGCTGTACCCCCTGTAGTGACGCACGCCGGAGTATCCAATGGAACGCCGTTCTTGGATAACTGAAGTGTTGCCTTATCGCCAGTATCGTCGATACCTATAAGTTCAAGTGTAAAACCACCGCTAATATTCCATTCATCGCCGAGATAGAGTGTCTTCTTGTCGTCATCCTCAAACTCAACCAGCAGTTTGCAGAGTTTGTCGGCATTGCCATCGATTGCCACATACTTCTCTCCCATCCAGCCTTCGAGGAAGTAGCCGCAATCACCGCCCGGGTTATCACTTTCAATGCACAACCCGATATCCCTGTCTAACAGATCCGGACCATTCATGCCGTCGGGTAGACCGCCACCGTTTATATCCCTATCACTGATGCCATCGCCATCATAAGCCTCTTCCATCGGGGTTTGCTCGTCTCTATCGGGGTCTGCGATGTCCTGATGCATCTCATACTCCTGGAACACCGGATGAGTTTTATATACCAAACTGCCTTCACCGATCTCACGATCACCAGGATAGTTCAGCGTGTCCCCATGCGGAGCGTCTCGTTCTTTTGCCAGGATCGTCAGCGTCTCGGTCTGCAGATCACCGTCCAGATCATACCAGAAACCAGCGAATGAGCTATAGTCCCACATATGCCCCTGTTCGTATGCCGGAGTACCTGAAGGCGTATTGACGGTAAGTAGGGGGCTATCCGCATCCGGTTCTTCGATGGTACCGCGAACCTCATACGTTCCAGGTTCTGTGTACTCGACGAACGGATAGAACCTGATATGGTCGTTAACGTCATCGTCTGCGGTCCTGAAGTACACATTGCCCATGATGTGCTCGGTGCTGCCCAGATCGAGATCAAGAGTAGCTCCATCGTTTGTGAGGATGAGTTCATTGGAACTTGCGGTCATCACTTCCATGGCGCCATAAATCTGACTGGTCTCGATCTCCAGCACATCATCATCGATCAGGAAGACGTACATCAATCGAGTGGCGTTGGTGTCATCTTCTCTAAAGACCGCATCCACGTAGCATGAGAAGACTGGAACATCTTCTTCTCCACTGATGTTTGTTGTGTAGGTATATGCTTCACCAGCTGATGCTACTCCCTCATCAATCACCGTGCCATTCTTCTCCAGCGTGAACGACACGCTGTCACCTTCGAGGTCGATCTGGCTTGCGACAAGACTGAATCCATCGCTAAGATTCCATTCCTTGCCAGTATATAGTATCTTCTCCTCGTCATCCTTGAACTCTTCTAAGAGTTTGCAGAGTTTATCTGCCTCACCGTCGATTGCTACATACTTCTCTGTCATCCAGCCCTCAGCATGGTATCCTTCGTCCCCATCGACAGTTAGTCCCTCGTTCTCATAGAGTTTATATCTCTGAAACACCGGATGAGTATCATAGATCACAGTGTTTTCATCGAGTGTCCGGTCATCAGGGTATGTCAGTGTGTCCGCCAGGATCGTCAGATTCTCTGTACACATATTGTCATCCGGATCATACCAGAAAGCACCAAACTCGCTGGAATTCCACGTTCGGTCATAGCCAAGTGTGGTTTTGATCGCATCCAGTTCTTCGATGGTGCCGCGAATCTCAAGCTCGGTGTCAGTGTCAGGGATGGTCTCTGGTGGTGGCGTGGGCTCTTCGCCACCGATGGTGCGCTCGACGAACGGGTAGAATTGGATGGCAGAGGTGTCGTTCGCGATCCTGAAGTACATTGTGTCCGTGATGTTTGTGGTGGTGCCGGGATCCAGAACGATTGTGGTCTCATCGTTTTCAAGAACGATCTGTCGAGA
>JAOQII010000095.1 GCA_026134025.1 Candidatus Syntropharchaeum sp. | reverse complement strand
ACACAAAGAAGATTTTATGGTTGGTTCTCGTTCTGATCCTTAAAGAAAGACCAAGGATCAGAACTCACCAAGCCCTGGGGAAATGGGGGACGTAGGTACGTTTGAATCTGGAACGGGGGACGTTGTTTTATATTTCCATTATTGATGAACCACGAAGGCGCCAAGGACGCAAAGGGTTTTATGGTTGGTTTTCGTTCTGATCCTTAAACTGATTTTTGACACTTGCTGTCTATGTCTTGGATGTAACCTGTTGAAATTTATGAGGGCAGACTTCTGTTTAGCCCCAAAAGGTAGTGCCAATTTGGAAAATTTATTGCTTGACATATAAAGTTGTAAGCTACTATATATGGAGTGTCCCAAATCAAGGAGGCCTCCATGTTCGCACGTGTTAAGAAATCCGGCAGGTATCAGTACCTGCAGATCGTTGAAAACCGCAAAATAAAGGGAAAAGTCAAGCAACGCGTCATTGCCACTATCGGACGCATGGACCGTCTCCAGGAAAAGGGCCGTGTAGAGACCCTGATTCGCTCTTTGTCGCGGTTTTCAGAAAAAGCCATGCTGATCCTATCGGGTCAGAGTGATGTGTGCGCCGAGACGAAAAAGATTGGGCCGGTGATGATTTTTGAACGTCTGTGGAAGGAAAGCGGTATCCAGTGGGCTATCAAGAAGATGCTTGCCGGACGAAAGTTTGGATTTGACGTGGAGCGAGCCATATTTCTTACTGTGCTTCACAGGCTGATGGTTTCTGGTTCTGATCGGTTTTGCGAAAAATGGCGGCAGGATTATGGGATAGATGGTTTAGAACATCTGGATCTTCATCATCTGTACCGTGCCATGGGTTTTCTTGGTCGAGAACTGGAAGACCAGGAGGGGGCCACACCTTTCAGCCCACGATGCACCAAGGATCGCATAGAAGAGTTACTGTTTTATGCTCAGAGAGATCTGTTCTCGGAACTTGAGCTGGTCTTTTTTGATACAACGTCCATCTACTTTGAGGGTCGTGGGGGGAAGACCATTGGCCGCAGGGGATTCAGCAAGGATCACCGTCCGGATTTGAAACAGATGGTAGTTGGTGCTGTGATCGATGGCAAAGGACGTCCTATTTGTTGCGAGATGTGGCCGGGCAATACTGCCGATGTCAAAACGTTGATTCCGGTGGCGGAGAGGATGCGTAAGCGGTTTGGTATCCATAAGTTTTGCATTGTGGCTGACCGGGGCATGATCAGTAAAGACACCATCAAGAAACTGGAAGAAGAGGATATTCCCTACATTCTGGGAGTCCGAATGCGTCAGGTAAAAGGGGTCAAGACTGAGGTTTTGTCCCGTGGTGGCAGGTATAGTGAAGTTTACCCTGAGGGCACGAACTCAAAAGACCCGTCGCCGTTAAAAGTAAAGCAGGTGTTTCATGCTGATAAGCGCTACATTGTTTGTCTGAATTCCCGGCAAGCCAGAAAAGATGCCGCTGATCGGGAAGCTATAATCGAGTCGCTGCAGAACAAGTTGGAAAAGGGGAGCAAAACCCTGGTGGGCAACAAAGGATATCGAAGGTATTTGAAGATAGATAAAGGCAGTGCCAGTATCGATATGGATAAAGCCAAGTACGAATCTCGTTTTGACGGCAAATGGGTGCTGACCACCAACACCGATCTTTCACCGGAGGAAGTGGCCCTCAAGTACAAAGAGCTTTGGCAGGTAGAGCGGGTTTTCAGGGACGTCAAGACTCTATTTGAAACACGGCCGGTATTCCACCAGTGCGACGAGAACATACGGGGGCATGTATTCTGTAGTTTTCTGGCCTTGGTGCTGCGCAAAGAGCTGGAGCGACGCCTTAACAACGTCGGTTATGTATTTGAGTGGTCCGACATCAAACGGGATCTTGAGGCGTTGCAGACGGTCACCATTGAAGAGGGCGGTAAGAGTTTCGCCATTCGCACCGAGTGCCGGGGAGACTGCGGCAAGATCTTCCAGGCAGTGGGCGTGGCCCTGCCGCCTACGATTCGTGAGATCACAGGAGCATAAAACAGCTCAGAAAGAACGTAGGTAGTGCCAAGGGAGAATTGCGGCCTTGTAACACCCTGTTTTTACATAACATTAAAAAGCTAAGTGTCAAAGATCAGTCAGAATAACAGCCCTGCTCAAGACTACGTACGGATCTGCAGCCGTTCTATCATGCTGTCCGCGAAGTTCAGTATAAAGGTCCTCTGTTGCGCGGTGCAGTAGGCAGGGCAGTCGCAGCGCATGCTCTTGAGGGTCCTGACGAAGAACTCCAGCCTGACCCAGTCCGGTCCCAGCTCCACGGCAAACACGTGTGGCCGGCACTCCCTGTGCTGAAACTGGGTCTCGCTCAGGACCCTCAAGAGCATGCGCTGCGACTGCCCTGCCTACTGCACCGCGCA
>JAOQII010000094.1 GCA_026134025.1 Candidatus Syntropharchaeum sp. | reverse complement strand
CCCCCACTGCCAATGTGGTAGCCCCCTCGTCTAAACGATCCATAATCGACTTTGTCTTTCCGTTTCGATAGATCAGACCTCGTTACCGCAGGGCCTGTTCTCGCCCCCGGAGAGACAGATTTCCAGGCAGTTAGCCCATTTTGGCCCCAAAGTTGGACAAAACCGGTTTCATGATAATTGGACATTTAATGGTTTAACCTAATAATAAACATAAGTAACAGAAGAAAAGTGTAGAAATGTATTGACATCCTGTAGGGGCTGTGAGATTCTCGTTTCATCCACCAACGAAACGAGGTCGATATGCAGCAGAATAAATTGTTCGAGGACACTTCGCAAGTAGATAAGAGACACAAAAAGATTGGTTACCGCCTGTACGTTAGGTTCAAGGATGTCCCGGGAAATAGAGTAGAGCTTTACCATGATGATTCATTGGTCAAGAGTGCCGATTTTTCTGACAGGGTGGCGAAGAAACTCTTTATTGTAGAGGCTGTTGAGCTCGGAGCGCAAAAAAGTCGACTGGCAGAAGTCCTGAGCATAAGCCGTCAAACAATCCATAACTATGTAGAAACAAAGAAGTATTATGGCTTAGAAGGTCTTATCCGAAGTTATTCTCCTTCAAAAAAGGCCAGTCTACGTGAACAGCGTGAAAGCAATGCCGATAAGGGGTTTTCGGGAAACAAGGCTCGGCAACTGGAGCAAATGCGCAGGGAGCAACGTGAAAAGCAGGCAACCCAAATTGAACTGCCTTTTGGCGACCGAACCGTGGATCCCAAGGATCAGCCCTTCAGTGAACAACACGACTGGGAACGAACTCGGTATGCAGGGGTTTTCACTTATCTGATTACATTGATTCACTTGAATGACTGGTTACGGTTCACATCATCTTTTTTAGGCAGTAAATACAAGCTGTTGTTTACTTTTATATTGATGATTGCAAGAAACATTCGGTCCATTGAACAGCTGAAAAATATTCGTAAACGTGAAGCGGGGATTGTTCTTGGCATTCGGCATCTACCAGGGAAAAAGCTGGCGCGCACATGGCTTTATGACGCCAGCAAGTTACAGGTAGCTCGGCAGATGTTATCTCATTTTTCCTTCAGACAAATTCGGTCGGGTATTGTTGGAACATGGATGTGGTTTATTGATGGTCACCTGCTTCCTTATACGGGTAAAACGACCGTGCATCAGGCGTTTAACACTCAACGCAGCATGATGGTTCCCGGTCGAAATAACATCGTTGTTTGTGATGCGAGTGGCCGGATCGTTGACTTTGAAATTCAGGAGGGAAAAGGCGATCTTCGTGGGTATCTCATTGAATTGGGGGAAAAATGGAAAAATGAGATAGCTGCCGGACCAGTGATGGTTTTTGATCGTGAAGGCTACGGTGCGAATTTCTTTTACAAGATGAACCAGGCCGGTATCGACTATGTAACATGGGAAAAACACGTTGACGTCAACAAGCTCAAGGAATTGGAAGCGGAACAGTTTACTGAGCAATTTGAATTCAATGGCAAGACATATCGGGTATTTGAAGGGGAGAAGCCATTTACTTGCCATATTGATGATCAGCAGCCTGAAAGTTTTACCTTGAGACGCATCTATATTTGGAACGTGTCCTGTAATCGCCGAACTTGTGCATTAGCAAGTGTGAAGACCAAGAATAAAATGGACACCCAACAATGCGCTAAGGCCATTCTCGATCGTTGGGGGTGTTCGGAGAACACATTCAAACATTTAGCAGATAGACACCCCCTGAATTATCAACCCGGATATGCATTTACTGAGAGCCAAAAGCAGGAGGTCTCAAATCCGGAGCTCAAGGAAATCAAGAAAACGGCATCTAAGTTGAAATCACATCTCGCCAGGCTTTATAAGAAATTGTCAAAGAGCAAGGAAGCGTATAATAAGGATGGGAGTGTACGGAAAAACAGCCTTCGTCAAAAAGTCCAGTCACAGATAAAAGAGAAAGAAGCTGAAATCAAAAGGTTAAAGGAACGGGCAGAGAAGATACCGGAAAAGATCGATCTGTCAATGCTTGAAGATTACAGTTGTTTTCAACGCATTTGCAATGAAAGCAAGTATTTGTTCGATCTTGTGACGGCTAGTGTCTGGAATGCACGCAAACAGATGGTTGAATGGCTGTTGCCGCTTTACGGAAATAAGCAGGAATATATCGACCTGTTTTATGCTATCACCCATTGTCATGGTTGGGTAAAAAGCGAGGCCAGACAAATCACCGTACGTATTGAACCGCTTCAACAACCCAGCCGACTCGCTGCCCAGCAACAATTTTGCCGAAAACTAAGTCAGCTACGGGTTACTACACCCACGGGTAAACTACTCCAAATTGAGGTTGGAAGTTCACCTATCAACTAATGGAATGTCCAAAAATAGGGGCCTCAATTTACCATGTGGAACGAGGTCTGTACATATGTTCGCCCTTCGAATATCAGGGAGCCTTTTTGCCATCTCGGTGATCTCAGGGGTGCTTTCCAGCCACTGTTTAAGGTTGCCAACATCGTGGCGGC
>JAOQII010000093.1 GCA_026134025.1 Candidatus Syntropharchaeum sp. | reverse complement strand
ATCAGGATCTCGCCCTTATCCACGATAACGCTCTTGAACCGCTCGGACCAGAAAAACCCCTTCCGATGGTGACGCCTGTTGTAAAACCTTGAAAACCCCTGTTTAATCTCCTTTATAAATTCCGACAGACTGCCCCATTTTTCCCGCAGAGAAGAAATAGCTTCCTCTTTCAGTTCCCTCTTGTCATCATCACCATAGTAGAGTCTGAAGCGCCGCCTGATCTCCGTTTTCGAGAATTCTTTCCCGGGCCGCATCCGTACCAGGAGGTGAAAATGGTTTCCCATAAGACAGAACCCAAGCACCTCGGTAAAATAGACACTGCTTAACCTCTTGATAAGATCCAGTAAAAAGTCTTTCTCCACATCGCCCATCACAAAACCGTCCAAGGCCGTTCTGGACATGACGTGATAAACCGCCTCTTCATCTTTCACGATCAGCCTTGCAATCCTCGGCATCTCATCCCTCCTTCAATCTATGTCAGTTGCCTCCCCCGACAACTACCTCCAACACGGAGAGCTTGTCAAGCATAATTCGATAAAATGAGAAAGACGGTCTCCTTTGAGGGAGTACCCCATTTGTGTTAAACGTTATATCAGCAAAATAAATACAACCACAAAGAAAGGAGACCGAAATGGAAAATACCATTTATGACCATTACATAGCAATAGATTGGTCCATTGAAAATATGGCCATTGCTCGAATGACAAAGAAATCAAACAAAATAAGTGTTATTGATGTTCCTTCGAATATTGAGGATTTGCAGGCATATTTGAAAAATCTCAAGGGAAACAAAATACTGACGATAGAGGAAACGACCACCTCGCAATGGCTATATGCTGAGTTAAAGGAATATGTGGACAGGATACTGATCTGTGATCCCAACCGGAACAAACTACTGAATGAGGGACCCAAAACCGACAAAATAGATGCCAGCAAGTTAGTGCAACTCTTAAAGGCTGGCCTTATGAAAGAAGTATACCACTCTACTGACAAATTTTTGTATCTACGAAGAGTTGTTAGCGGTTACGAGGACCTGGTCAAAGCAGGCGTCCGGATAAAAAATCAGCGGTATTCTTTACTAAGAGCTTGTGGGAAAAACGGTAAAGAAAAAGCGGGCAGTCCTATAGATTCCCAGGGCGAGCAATTTGTACTCGATTGTTTGGATAGGCAAATTGAAGCATACGAAACTGAGAAAGAAGGGTACGAAAGAGAATTTGAGAGGCTGGCGCGAAAAAATAGTGAAATCAAGCATCAAAAAAGCCTCCCAGGTATTGGGACTATCAATGCGGTAAAAATCGTTGCACGTGTCGTAACCCCTCATAGATTTCCTGATAAAGGTCATTACTTGAGTTACGTTGGGCTGATCAAACTGAACAAAATAAGTGGAGGAAGAAGTTACGGTAAAAGGAACCCCAGGTACTCACGACAGTTAAAAAATGTATACAAGTCAGGGGTTTTAGCAGCCTTAGGAGGCAACAATCCAATTCATGATTACTATGAGCATCTGATCCAGGAAGATGGCTATCCAAAGTTCAATGCCAGACAAAAAGCATGCCGTCGCCTAGCGACCTTAAGCTTGGGAGTTTTTAAGAGTGGCAAGAAATATCAACCTTTTAGGAGGAATGATATAAAAAGCAGCACGAGAAGTGCATAAGGCCTGCAAGTACCTTGTGTAAAACGAATTCCATTAAAATTGGACAACGGTCTTATAGGTGAGGGGAGAGAGCTCATGACAGGCAATAACATACTGCTCTTGCAGAAATAGTTCAGTAATTCGATTAGCCCCCCCTCTATTCCTTAAATTTATCGTAGCCCATTCCCATAGCAAAATCCTTTTTTGCAGTGGATAGAGAGCTCAGATAGGCGCGTAAGGAATACTGCTATAGCCTTTTTAACACCTTAAGATAAAGCAAGATCCGTTATTCTTTATGTTTCGTAAAAAGACAAAAACGATCTTTTTAGAAACATAAAGCCGAAAATGATGGGGTTTCAAAACAATGAGTCTGGTAGGCCAAAAACTGGAGACCGTAAGCAAGAAAAAAAGGAATTTTTTTCTAAGGGGGTAGTGTTTTTTCTTGACTTACTTTCTCATAGGTGCCTGTCCCCTATCCCTTTCGGCAACACCTTCACTTTCTCGTCCTGGCCCATTTTACCGCTTCAGCGATACTGTCCTCCTTGAGCCCAGGCATTTTCATCTTTGACCGTATCTAATCCAGGTTGGTGTCGAAAATCCTGACAGGCCTTAGCGTGACCACCTCATCTCTTTATTCGATCTCGAAATGTTTTACATCGGGCATCTTGTCAACAATCTTCCTGGGGATCGCAATCTGGTTCCTGGATGTAACCTTACCGGGCATTTCTTTTCTCCCTGTTTCCTTGAAAAGCGACTTTTCTGAAAGGTTACAGGGTCTTCAGGAAAAGGTCCATGGGGTTTTTCGGCGAAGGGGGAGCATTACAGGAGGATGATCCCCGGGCAGGAGATGAGTCCTGAGAAAAGAGAGGTGGGGTTCACGTGGCCGGGTCAGGCGGGTTTGAGCTCCATCTGAACGGGACAGTGATCGGAACCCTGGATATCAGAGAGTATGGAGGCGTGGTTAAGCCTTGATCTGCTCTTTCCGTCGATCATGAAGTAGTCGATCCTCCACCCTATGTTCTTGCTTCTCGCGTTGAAGCGGTAGCTCCACCACGTGTACTGACCGGGCTCCTGGTTGAATACCC
>JAOQII010000092.1 GCA_026134025.1 Candidatus Syntropharchaeum sp. | reverse complement strand
GCGAATGGCGACACAGTCAGCGGCACAGTGTCAGTCGCAGCGGTAGATGACAGCGGTGAAGGCGACATCGCCTACGCACTGTTTGAGTACTACAACGATACGAACTGCAACTGCGCAGCAGACGATGGAAACGCATGGGTCGAGATAGGAAACGACACCGATGGTACCGATGGATGGAGTGCCGAATGGAACACAACACTGATTCCGGACTGCTGCCACCTGGTCAGGGTGACGATGGTCGATGGAACCGGTCAAAACGGAACCGACGAGATCAACGTGGTGGTATCGAACCATGCCCCGGTGCCAAATATAACAGCTCCAGGCGATGGAGATGTCCTGAATAGAAGCGTGGTCATAAGCGTGACCGATGAGAGCTCCGGATTCGGAGCGGGCATCGCCTACACACGGTTTGAGTACTACAATGATACGAACTGCAACTGCGCAGCAGACGATGGAAACACCTGGGTCGAGATAGGAAACGACACCGATGGCACCGATGGATGGAGTGCCAAATGGGATACACTCATAGACGGTGTGGCAGAAGTGCCAAACGGCTGCTATATGCTCAGGGCAACGATGGTTGACATGCACGGCAGAACCGGATCGGATGAGATCAACGTGGAACTGTCGAACCCGGACTTCTGCATTGACCTCAAAGCAGGCTGGAACCTTGTCTCGATTCCAAAGCGCATCAATGGCTCGGATGCAGCGGTCGATGTCTTCAGTTTGACAGCTGGCGAGAGCTGCATGCATTACGATGGATGTGCAGATGGATGGCTGAGCAACGGTGCTGTACATGTTGTGCCATGCCAGGGCTACTGGGTCTACAAGATCGCGGATGAAACGGTCTGCATGTACTTTGACCCGGGAACAGGTAGTGTCAATCCGCCAACAGAGAATCTCTGCACGGGCTGGAACATGATCGGTCACATCGACACGAATCTCATGCCGGTTGATGACGGAACCAATGCAGACTTCGGTTCGATCACAACACTCGAGGGCAAGTTTGCACAGATATGGCAGTGGACACCGGATGATGGCTGGGAATGCTATCCGCTTGGTGGATTTGCTTTCATGACCCCGGGACAGGGCTACTGGATCCTGATGACGGACAATGCTACGATGTACGGAACACTGTAGTTGAATGAAACAAAGAAAGGATTAATTATCCTTTCTTTACCTTTGTTTTATCAGGTGGTGATATCTTATGGAAAAAAGCAAGAACACTAAGACGGCCTGGGCATTGATCCTTCTTTCGATCCTTCTGGCACTATCAGGGATGATGGTGGTGTCGGCAGACGGTCCATCACCCATTCCGAATCAGTTCTACGGGACTGTGACGATCAACGGCGATCCGGCACCTGCTGGAACCATTATCTCAGCATACATCGATGGTGAACTCAGAGGAAGCCTTGAGATTGGAACCGCAGGTAACTATGGTTACGATCTGAACTATCTAAGCGTTGCTGGTAATGACAGCGATACTATAACCTTCAGGATATGCGGAGTTCTGGCAAACGAGACTATCACATGGTGTGGAGGTTGCGGTCCGCGAAGACTCAATCTCTCAGCGGAAGACGCCGAAGCTCCGGTGGTCACGAATCCGGACGCGAACCCACCATCGATAGTGGCAGATGGAGCTCAGTTATCGCGGTTGAATGTGACGGTCAGGGATAACTGCGCTGTCGGCATCGTCACTGTGAACCTGTCCGCAATCGGCGGATCTGATGCACAGGTGATGGAATGCATCGGTGGCGATGTGTACTCCACAACCACGAATGCACCTGTGGGCACAGCGAACGGTACATACGATCTGCAGGTCAATGCGAGCGATATCGCGGGCAACTACAATGACTGCGTCGACATTGTGCTGGAAATTGTGCCGGAGGTGCCGTTTTTATGTGGTGATACAAACGGCGACGGAAAGGTGGACATGGATGAACTGTTTGATGCTGTCGATGCATACATTGCAGAACCCACGGATATGGATACTCTGTTCTGTGTTATCGATGCATACATAGATACGGCATAGATTGATGCAATCAAGGAGGTAAAGTAAATGAAGAAATGTGGCATGGTGGGAATGGTGTTGGTTGTGCTATTGTTGGGGGTATCAACAGCAGTGGCAACAGTAGCGGCAACTGACACCGTTACACGAACGTTACCGGAGACAGTATCTCCTGGTGACACCGCCACTGTGAGTCTGACGATCAACTTTGGTAATCAGACTGCAGTAGACCGGCTTGTCATAACCGAAACGGTTCCGGCGGGATGGGAGATTGTCGATGCATCCAACAATGGCATCCTCACCACCCCCGGTAAGATATCGTGGATAATTATAGGAACGCTTGGTGGCACAATGCCCCCGGATGGAGCAGTATTCACATACAATGTAACCGTTCCTCCGGATGCGAGCGGAACATATCCGTTCTCGGGTATATACGGGACCAATACCGCAGGTACAAATCTCAACGTACTTGGCGATGCTAACCTGACCGTGGGCCATGTCGATACAATCACACGAACGTTACCAGAGACCGCGTTCCCTGGTGACACTGTCACTGTGAGTTTGGCGATCGACTTTGGTAATCAGAACACAGTACACACGTTTGTCCTAGCTGAAACTGTTCCGGAAGGATGGGAGATTGTCGATGCATCCAACAATGGCATCCTCACCAGATCCGGTAAGATATCGTGGGTAATTATAGGAACGCTTGGTGGCACAATACCCGCAGATGGAGCAGTATTCACATACAATGTAACCGTTCCTCCGGATGCGAGCGGAACATATCCGTTCTCGGGTATATACGG
>JAOQII010000091.1 GCA_026134025.1 Candidatus Syntropharchaeum sp. | reverse complement strand
ACGTTGCAACAATTTTGGCACCTGCTATCGGTTTTCCTGTAGATGCATCCAAAACGGTTCCGCTGTACGGGCCGTCAAAAGGCAATGGATGTATTAAATAGCCTATATAACCACGATTGGTTAAAATGAACAAAATCAGGAAAATCGAGGCCGGAATCAAAAATATTTTAATAAATTTCAAGTCAGACCTCCCTGTGAATCAAACATTTCACTAATGATTCGCCAAACTCAATTATAGCCATTATCTGCTTGGCATCCTTGGGGTAATTGGTTTCTGACAAATTGATAATTATTCCGTCTGGAGTAAAAACCATTCCGGAACTGTTTTTAAGAAAGTTCACAATTTCTGAGTGTAATGATTCACTGTATTGAACCAATAGCTTTTGCAAGTTTTCAGGAATTAATATTCTTCTTGATTCCTTACTTCCGATGTTTACAATGTATTTCTTCTTAAACTCTTCAGAAAGCCCCCGATCATACTCATCGAGGTTAATGCCCATCATCTTAGACATGGACATGGCAAATTTAAAGGTTGCATTCATATCAGGACGAACACTTATCGTAAAACTGTCCGGCAACCCTGTCTCCTCCATGATGACAAACTTTAATTTATGATCATGACGTGCTTTTCTTTTCCCTCCTGAAGCACGGTATTTCTGAATATCCACCGCTTCGCAAAGATAGCCTTGAAAACGATTTGTTTTATAGACTGCCCCCAGTTTTGTCTTTGTCTTATTGCTCCCTTCAGATGGGTTTAGAAACGATTCAAGATATTTTCTTTCTGGGGAACTCTTTTTAACCTTTTGCAAATCCGCCACAGATCCGTCCTTTAGAAGTTTATCAAGTACCCTTGGGGGAGAGGTTATAAAGCGGTAGAGTAGATAGAAAGCTATTGCAAAAAGGGCGACTGAACTCCAACCAATTATATCAGTATTAGACATAGAAAAATCTCCTTATCCTGGGTTCGACAGTCATAGGTTAACAAAACCGGGGATATTGTGATAAATCAGACAGATACGCATTGCAGGAAAAATGGCGTAGTGCCTATGATTTTATGGGGTTAAAGAGATGTCCAGAACGCTCTTGGGAGGTTTTATCTGTAGATTTTTCAATATGTTGCGCTGATCAGCGGTGAGTTCCGTGTGCCTGAGAACACGATGTTTTTTGTTCAAAAATTCTCCCAAATGGACCCGCTGCATCTCCCTGCGGATCCTGGGCCAACTGATGCCCGTTTTCCTCTCGGCAGTACGGACCAACAACAATGCCAGCCAGCATAGAAGCACGTGGGAGCGGATCCGATCATCCTTGGAATGGTACATCGGTCTTAATGACAATGTCGTCTTCAGCGTTCGAAATGCCCGTTCCACCTCCATCAGCTGTTTGTACCCCAAGGCGATGTCTTCGGAGGAAAGGCTAGGATCGCTGGTGCTAAGAAGGTATTTGCCGTCAAGCTTTTCCTCCTCCTTGACCCTGGTCCTGTTGATTTTGAGCTTCCCGCTCTTGAGCTCTTTGACATAGCGCTTCATGGACGGATGCAGCAATACGCCGCATTTGGCCTTTTGGGTGTTGAGGGCTTGCAGTTCGCAACGTAACCGCTCCAGGAGCTGCTCCCGCACCATACGGTCATGTTTTGCCTGCTCCGGATTGTAGACAATCACGTAGCGCCGTTTCAAAGAGCCTTCTTCGATGAGAACCTCTTTGATGTGCATCTTGTCGTTGATCACCTTGAAACGGCCGCCCCGGTTCAGGGCTTGCTCGTTGAAATGATTCCCTCGGAGCTTTTCGCCCAGGATGAACTGCCCACCCGCCTTTTGAAGGATTCGCCGGTTGTGCTGACCGCACATCCCCCGATCCATCACCCACACAACCCGGCCCAACTTCCACGAGTTGAGATCTCTTTGGACCTGCTCCACGCTCTTGGCATCGTGCTGGTTTCCCGCAAGCACCCGGCAGCGAACCGGAATCCCCTCACGGGTTACGGCCAGTCCGATGGTAACCAGGGGCAAATCATCCCGTTTATCTTTGCTCTTGCCGTAGGCTTTCAGTTCCGATTCCCCGGGATCTTCGCTCTGAAAGTAGGTGTTGGTGGTATCGAAAAAGATCAGGTCCACCGTGAGGTTCAGCAGGTTTGCCGTGGACCGGAAAACCTCTTCCTGAATCTTATCGGCGTGTTCGAGCAAAAAGTCCATGGCCCGATAAAAATGCTGAACCTGAAACGAATGCTCATGGCCGAGATACACTTCATCACAAGCCCATTGCTCTATGGCCAGTTTGGATGAGGGGTCCAGGGCCCGGTTGGCCACCATGGCAAAGATCGCTTCCTGTATGGGCGTGGTGAACTCCCGCTTCTTGACCGCTGCCGATAGGCACTCACCGATATGCAGTTGGTCCCACAACCCTTTGAGCAGGTAAGCGCCTCCGGCCGGGCGGCTTCTGACAAACCGCAGGGCTGAAGGGCCATCGAGGTCTTGCTGGGCTTGTACGGCGTCCTGAGGAGAAAGAAACCGGCAAAGGCTTTTCACCAGCCTTTTAATGGCCTCCAGGTCAAGGTTTTCCCTGCGGCCGAAAGAATAGAGCACCTTGGCCTGGGCAAACCCTTTTTCCTGGTTCCACTCATTGTGTGCGAGCTGGACATATTCAACGACGGATCCGTCTTTGTTTTTGCGTTTTATGGTGCGAACGTACATGCCTATAATAAATGCATGTATTTGCTGGAATATCAATGATAAAAAATAGTGGCGTGTGCCCATGTGTTTTCGCTGAAAATCAGGGGTCGGCCTCAATGATTTCAGCCTGTTACACCCAAAATGGGGCCTTTTCGGCGGCATTTAAACACCCCTTTTCACCTATGACTGTCGAACATAGGCTTGGGAGCGGAAATTTTTCTTGACTTCTTATTTTTTGTTTACTATTATGAAACAAGTTTAATAAACTCTCGCAGCACGAAAAAACATAAGGAGGGCGGAACAATGAAAAGAAAAATATCTGTCATTGTCGTGGGGGCATTTTTGACGATCTTTTTCCTTGGAAATATGGCGTTCCCGGCATCGGGCAAGATAGTATGGAAGGCCCAGTCCAGTTATCCGGCTGGTCTGCCCCAGCTTTATGCACCGGCGGAGCATTTTGCCAAGTTAGTCGAGAAGATTACAGATGGACGGCTTGTCATCCGCATGAATCCGGGCGGAGCCATCGTTCCTTCTAAGCAAATTTTTGATGCAGTAAGCACTGGCATACTGGATCTGGGATGCACCTGGGCAGGCTGGTGGATCGGAAAG
>JAOQII010000090.1 GCA_026134025.1 Candidatus Syntropharchaeum sp. | reverse complement strand
CTTCACATCGAGGTACTGATATATGTGGAGACATAATAGATGTCATGGTGTGGGATGGGTCACATAGTTCCAAATAGGAACGTAATGAGACTTCGCCAATAAGTTTATATAGAGTCACTTACCAACTTACTTATTGCGGCACATGCCGGCACACATCACCAATGAACCAATCCCGCTCGACCAAAGCAGGATTGGGGCAGTATCGTCAGTATTATGGTCACAATATTGGCGAGAAAGCATGGTTTCGCGAGCCATGTGATGGTGCGATGGTTCGACTCCGTCGGTGCCGCATTACTGTGTGTGCAGAAACACGCAACATCGGTATCTGGTAGACCAGATCACAGAGAAGTTTGCAGATTCTCTGTAGTCGGCGGTGGAATTCCGTGCGGGTCGCTTCCCGTTCTCGAATGAGATCATGGTCGGTGCTGTGTGTTGCAAAACAAAAAAGTGATACTATGAAGACTCTAAACGAAACATTCACAGACGAGGAGTATGAAACGATGCTCAGCGTGAAAAAGGAATCGGGGCTGAACTGGCACGATTTTATCTTGAATGCATGTCTGAAGCGTGAGAGCAATGATCAAAGTTTGCGTGGATAGTCGGGAAACCCGGGCCGATATCATAGATCATCTTGAGAAGCTCGGAGCCAAAGTCACAGTCAAAACACTGGAAGTCGGAGATTATGTCCTGAGTGACCGCGTTTGTGTAGAACGAAAAACGACAGACGACTTCTTAAATTCGTTCATCGATAATAAGAACCACCTATTCAGCCAGATAGCCGATATGAGCAGGTCTTATGAACGTCCTCTTTTGCTCATTGAAGGTTCTCCGCTGGATCTGTATGTGACTCGAAACGTTCATCCGAACGCAATACGGGGGATGCTTGCATCGATTGCGGTTGGGTTCGGTGTCCCGATCACGTACACAATATCGGCAGAGGATACTGCACAATTCCTTTACATCGCTGCGAGAAGGGAGCAGGAAGACCACAAACGAACGATATCGCTTCATGGAAAACGATCACACATGACACTCGATGAACAACGTGTGTACTGCATTTCATCGATCAGCGACATCGGTCCAGTGCTCGCAACAAATCTGCTTGAACATTTCGGAACAGTCGAAAAAGTGATGACCGCATCGATCGATGAACTGACGCAGGTCGAAAAAATTGGGAAGAAGACCGCTGAACGAATACGTGACATCGTCAACGGTCAGTACAACTCATCCTGAATCGCTTCTTTACCGCATTTGAAGCAAGCTCTTCGATGTGTTCGGCGGTTTACCTCAACTATTTCGCCACCACATTCACAGACGTTTGTTGCAATCGGTCGTTTCTCAGGAACGTTTTTCATTTGTGTCCTCCTATTTTTTAGGCGTCTAAAAATAATAATAAGGAGATGCAGAATCTTCATTTCTGACGATCTCCTTTCATCATTATATCGAGCAGTATGTGCCACTCGGCTGCTGCAAGAAGACTAGCAACGAACACTGCAACAAGCATAAAATTATCATGCGTGGGATGCAGCGTCATAAGTTGCCTGAGTATCTCCTGCCCCTGATCGATTAATGGCTCAACGACAGGCAGCCAGAACTTGTTCAGAGCAATGCCTGCCCCGATCGCGATCAGCATGAAATACGAAACAACGGTGATTGGGCCGAGCAGGATATTATGCGACCAGTTAGATCGATGTGCGACAATCCTGAGGAAGGGATACCACAGGATTCTGAAGATGCCCCATCGCTGGAACGGTTTGCTCTGTATGTCCAGATCCGGACTGACGTACATAGTTCCAAAAAGGAACGTACCGATGATTCCAAGAACGTGGATCAAATCCACGCCGCTCGCATACAGCACTACGCCTGCCACAAACGCAACTCGCTGTGCCCATGCGATGTGTTCAGCATCACCAGGCATCGATGCCACCCCCGCCCAGAGTAACACCATAGTACCGTTTGCGTTCGGAGGTTCTGCGTGCTCCAATCGTGCCGAAAGCTCCAGAAACCTCCATCGATTTGATGCTTCGATGCTTTCCGTTCTGATTTAGTTCATTCATTTGTTTCATCCTCTGTTTTGTGTTCAGCCAAAACAGCATCAATCGCTGCTTTGAGCATAGTTCCGCGGGTGTAGGTGTTGTGTTCCCCAACCGCGTTCGCAACAAACTTCCGGTAGCTTGATTGACATACAAAAAAGCACCGACTGTTGCTGCTTTCAAGCTTTTGGCGTTTCGCCTCGAGCTGTTTTTCTGTGTGGGATCCAGGTCGTTCATACTCGAACGAGAACTCACAATCGCCCAGACGTGCACGAACATCTTCGTCATCGAAGTGGCTCACGACTACGTCATCGAACCCCTCACGGAGCAGATGCCCGGCAATCATGATCACCGATGCGTAATGGTCGAGCGTCTGGTTGTAGATCATCAGATTGTTTGGAGTGCTCCTATCGATGATCTCTGAAAGAACCCACGCCTTCGCTTTTCCATTACCCACCACTCGCTGAACGAGATGTGGTTCGTATCCGGATTCTTTCATCACGTTGGGGTCCGGATCGAGAATCCATTCATCGAGGCAGAATCCGTGTTCGAGCACAAGATCAGCGACCGGACTCAAAACCTCAAAACCACCATCGGCCGATGCTTTTTTCGGCACACTGGAATCTCCTTTCAGTATGCTCATCTCCTGATCGGTGACCTTGAAGTGGATCGGAATTGTCTGGTTGCCCAACACCAGAAGACCCTCGCCAATTCCAGAATTGATCAGCTCGCCCGCGTCTTCATCGGTGAGCTTGAAGAACTTTTGCACGTATTCCACGCTGTCTTTTCCCATTCCCTTTCCCAAAATGTATGCCCACATCGAGTTCGTCTTCAGCATCGCTGCAAGCTCATGAGTCATGTCTGTCGGCTGAGTAAACGAGATCACGGCTGTAATCTGCTGACTTCTGCCCATCATGTAGGCATCAGAAATGAAGTTGAGGCGCTCCGGATTACGTGCGAAAGCAACGCCCTCATCGATGATCAGTAATGTTTTTCTTTTTGCGTCAGTGTTAAACCTTGTTCCAATAATCGATGTCACGAGAACACTCATCGCGTCCTGTAGACCTTTATCGAGTCCAGACAAATCGAACACGATAAAATCCCGTGACAGGTCCGCATTTGTCTGGCGGTTGATGTACGAATACGCTCCAGTATTCGACAGGTTGCCGGTTCGATTGTACAGCGATTCAGCAGATTCTCTGATTCTACCAAGACCTCCAGAAGCCATATCGTCTTTCCATATCTTTCGGAGCAGGTGGATCGTTGGGAAGTTCGATC
>JAOQII010000089.1 GCA_026134025.1 Candidatus Syntropharchaeum sp. | reverse complement strand
GAGAACTGATGAAGATGCGCGGAAGACTGAATGAATCAGCGAATCAGATCCGATCTGTGGGGGACAGGTTGAGGGAAGAGTAGAAGATCATCTACGTGCGAGATGCGTGATCTGATAGCGATTTTGAAGATGGTTCATGGTGGGTATGGCGATATAACATAACGCTGGGGGGAGCCTCGTCAAGTTTATATATTATAAGCACACACCACTCCTACTGGTATGGAGCATTCTTATCATCATAGTAGAGAGGTAGTTCTTGAGATGAAGAAGTTGGGTAGGAGATCGCTTGATCTGTTATTGATAACTAAACCATCACAAACTGAAACGAACAAGTGGACAAAAAGAGGGGCGATCGTTGGCGGAGTATGGGGTCTTGTCACAGGAATTCTTTACGCATGGGGCATTTTTGCAGAAGGATTTGCAGGGCATGAATTTGTTTTTCCAGAAAGTTTAAAAGTTATCTGTTTACCGGCATATCTTGCCCATTTAATTTCCACTGCGTTAGCAGGTATATTGTCACTTCTTCTCTTTATTATATGGTTTGTTGGAATGCCAACCTTTTTCGGCATAATGATCGGTATTGGGATTGGTCTTTTAATAACTGTGATAGGTAAGAAGGTGTTGATAAAATGACGAAAAATTGCCTTAGACTGTGTTTAGCCGGAATAATTTGCATAATCGGAATGTTCTGTATGACATCCGTCGCTTATACTGAAGGTTCCGGAACCCTATTATTGGATGTTTCTCCCGATTCAATTCCATATACCTCATATACCAACCCAGAATTTTCTCCAATGCATGTTATGGTGGTTAGAACAGAGGGTACAAAGGAAGAGGTTTTCAGCGAATTTGATATCACTGAACAAAAAGATATGAATGTTTCGGTTCCTCTTGGGGAATATAAACTATATGTTCAGTTACATGGACATAGAACGATATGGGAACTCGACAACGAAGGCTCCAATTATGAAGTCTCACCATCAAATAATACAGTAACTGTAAAAATGATTAATACTTTGTGTAAAGAGGTGTTTGCTGATGCACCATGGAGAGTTCAATCCGGCAGGATACCCATTCTTGTTATGATTAAAGATGCCGATATTTGGTATTGTGGTGATTATGATTTGGGAAATGTAGAAATATACTTAGATGAAGATTATGATAAAGATAATAATGAAGCAGATGATATTCTTTTAGAAACTGTAACAAAATGGAATGGCATTACAGTAAATGAATCATTTTACAATCTATATTACCCTGGCGATTGGTATGGCATTACTTATCTGGATCCATCTGAACATGGGTTAAGTGGGGATGTTAGTTTCCATGTAGTAATCAGGGATATTGGTGGATTTTGGGATTGGGATTCTGATGCACACAGCCATTTCAATGTTACCATTGCAAATGAAACTCTGCCACATCTTAATAACTGGTATTCCGGCGACACGCATTATCACAGTAGTTATACCGATAATTTAGTGGAATTTGGCTTTCCAGTAGAAGCTACAGTAGAAGCTGGAAAAGCTATTGGACTTGACTGGAACGCGATTACAGATCATTCTTTTGATATAAAAGATAGTAGAACAGCAGACCCTAACCACAAGTGGAATGCCCTTAAAAGTGAGGTCAGCTCTTACACCGCTGGTTCGTACAAACTTATTCTTGGAGAGGAAGTCTCTTGTTATGGACATGAGAACCCTCCTAATCCTTTAGTCCCAAGAGGTGTTGTTCATTTTCTGGTCTTTGGAATGGAAAATTTCACCAATGTTGGAGGAACTGGATTGGACTTTATCCCGGGTGGTCATGATGATCCATGGTGTGATGACCCAACATGGAATCTCGAAGATGTTATTGATATAGTTAATTCTCAGGGTGGCGTTAGTTATGCGGCACATCCAGAGGGGCATCGTGAATGGGTTGCTGATTTTTTGGATAGAGTGCCTTGGATAACCGAAGACTATGATCTGACTGGGTACAATGGTCTTCAAGTGTGGAATGGAAAATGCACTCAAGATACAAACTGGATGACTGAACGAGACGACGGGTTAGAACAATGGAAACGCTTGTTATTGAATGGTCGCAAAGATGTATTTATTATTGGTGGCACCGATGCTCATGGCGACTTTAGCCACCATACCGGTGGTGTCTGGCCTTTTGTGAAAGAAACTGACAACGCCTTCGGAAAAGTCAGAACTTGTGTTTACACCGAGACTTTTAGCAATGATGGAATCCTCAATGCTCTTAGACATGGTCATTCTGTAATGACTGATGGTCCAGTAGTGGTCTTTAATATAACTAACGAGCACGGCGAGACCGCAATTATCGGCGATGAGATTGCTGGAGACAATCTTACATTAAATATCCAGTGGATAAGCACTCCAGAATTTGGTTATATAAACAAGATCATCGTTAAGAAGGGAGTGATCAATGAAACTGAGGAAAGCAATTTCACAGTGATCCAGCCATCTTCTATTGGAAAAAACACTCTTTGCGATGAACACGAATTGATAATCTCACCAAATGAATCATGTTATTATCGTGTTGAGGCATATTCAAACACAACAAACAACGAACAATATCGCTGTTACACGAATCCGATCTGGGTGGATGTTGCAGCAAACCAACCTCCAACCGCCTCCTTCACTCACACCCCACAAAACCCTCCTGTTAACCAAACGATAACCTTCAACGCCTCCCTCTCCAGCGATGACGGCTACATCACCAACTACACCTGGAACTTCGATGATGGCAACATCACAACCACGCCAGATCCAGTGATAACCCACGCATACACAGAAGCAGGCACTTATACCGTGAACTTAACCGTAACAGATGATGAAGGCTTGACTGACACGACAACAAGGGATGTGACGGTGGATGATGGATTCTGTCTCTATCTTGAAGCGGGGTGGAACCTCGTTTCTGTTCCAAAGCCGATCATACCGGTCAATGCTGTGACACTTTTTAACCTGATACCTGGTGAGAGCGCACATTACTACGATGCAGCAACAGATTCCTGGATCAATGACGGTGCTATAATCGTTCATCCATGTCAGGGATACTGGGTCTATAAGGTCGCACCTGAGATGATCTGTGTCCACTATGATACAACGACCCTGGTGCCACCGGTACAGGAGCTGTATGTTGGCTGGAACATGATCGGTCATATAACAGACGAGGTTTGGACCGTTGAGCAGTTTGTCCTTGCCACAGGACTCAGTGATAAGGCAACGATGATAGCAACGCTCGAGTACCAGGGAATGTCACCTACAGATGTCAGGCTCGTGTACAACTACCCGTCAGCTCCAGGAATATCCGAGTTTACAGATATGACACCAGGATATGGCTACTGGGCTTTCCTGACTGAAGAGCACCTGATGCCTGGAACAACTGTATGAGGTGATGTAATCCTTCCTCATCCTTGAGTAAGTTGGTACCCTTACAACATGCTCTGTCGATGAAACAATAGCTGATGTAAACTGCAACGGCAAAGCGAGGGTGATGTGATCCTCCTCTTAAACCACGTTGGCGATCCAGGGAAGTATGAGATTGGGTGTTGTGAGGATACGGCTACAGAACTTTATTGGGAAGCAGAAGGGCAATCTGGGATAAAATGATGGAGACACAAAACTTGCGCGGATAGAGGGATCAGAGGAGAGGGATGCTGGTAGAGAACTGATGAAGATGCGCGGAAGACTGAATGAATCAGCGAA
>JAOQII010000009.1 GCA_026134025.1 Candidatus Syntropharchaeum sp. | reverse complement strand
AGTTTTGCAGGTATTCTTTGTCTTCTGTGGTGAGTTTGACCACATACTTTTTGTTGACCATGAAGTATATGGTAACTAGTCATATTTAAAATGTTGCACTACTAGAGAGGTTCAGGCGATGTGAACTGTACAAATACATGGTTAGATCCTGAAGTAGTAACTCTAATTCAATTTTGGAGTTAGAAAAAATCCTGAAATCATCAACGTAACGCACGTAATTAGCATTACGATTGAAAATGAACTCATCAATGTCAATTAGACTTGCTTCTGCCATAATGATGCTCGCAGCAGGACCAACTGGTATTCCCATAGAGGTTTTATTATTAAGTTTCATAAGAAATTTCTCAAGATCTTTTGAGATTTCTGGATTGTTTGGGCAACACTGCTCTATGGAATTTAAGCGATGAAGGTAAATCTGATTATAAAAGTCTGTGATATCTGTAACTAATACGTATGAATATGAATTGGCGAGTTCTTCGCTGTGATCGAAGAAATCGTTGTATCCATTGTCTTTCACGAAAAAATTCCCATCATCGTCGGTCTTAATCCGATAAGAACACGCTATCCGATCTTCAATTGGTATTCGGCGGTTTTCAACACTTTCTGCGACTTCGTAAGCCAATGCCGTATAAACCAGTGAATCTATAGGATCAAGCTGGTGAACTACACGGAACCCACCTTTAGGTTTATGCGCGGCAAAGGCGATAGGAACTTTGGCAGAGAATGCTGAAATCTCTGTATCCAGTAAGTATCCTTGTACGTCGTCCCAGCATGCCTGAAGGACCTCAAATTCAAATGGTTTCACAAAGAAATCAGAATCATAGAACTCCTTTATGTGGTTTTTGGCAAATTCTATTGACTCTGTTGAAAGTTTCACTCAAACACCTACGCGGATCCCACTGTTTTTAACGCAATTTACTTCGCTATTATCTACACTATTCTATATTCCATACCTTTTAAATCTAATGACCCTTCCCAGGCACCAGAAACACCCGATCATCGATCTTAATAACTCTAACCTCTTCTCCTGCACTTTCAGTCAAAAACAGCGGCTTTTTTAAGGTAACAGCCTTGAATGTTTCAGGATCAAGCACCTCCACCTCTTTCTCATAAATCACGAGAAGTACAGCTTCCTCTGCATCCGATACGTTCATGCAGAACTTAAGATCTGAGAGATCCATCTTCCCTGCTTTCATACCATTCTCAAGGTAGATCCCTTCCGTATGCTTTGAGACCGAGGTTAAAAGAACAACCCTTCCCCTGAAGTATACGATATCCCCGCTGACAAACCGGGGCAGCCTCACAAGGATCGTCAAACGATACAGATCTCTACCACCCCGCCTTCCAATTAACTTTGGTGAAACACACCTCTCCCCGCCAAATCGCTTTATAATCTCTCTTGCACCATCCTGTGCAGCGCTCTTTGATGCAACATAGACATCAACACCATTCTTAACATCAATAAGCTTTGTCACAAAACTCGCATGCCCTTCAACACGCTCAGCGAGGATTACAAGGCATGAATCGATCTCCTCTCCTGATGGTCTGCGACCTTCAGCCCTTATCTGGACGATCGCTTCATAGTAGCCCCCTGCCATCCTGCTACATCTAACACAGCTCTCACGCTTTATCTTGATATTGAAGTTATGCTCTTCTTTAATCGATTGGTTGAAAATCTCACCTTCAATCCTTAAAACAGCAGGAACAATCCCCCCGGGTGGCTCACCAAGTTCACAATCAAGTTTAATCTCGGTTTTTTCAAGCAGATCCGAGACTTTGATATTTCTTACAACCTCATCAGTGATTCCCTTTTTCAGATCACCCTCAATCCATTTACCCCTGTGATAATAAGCTCCGCAGTTCGGACAGACTCTAATTTCAAGTTCTGGAAGCGCTTCTACAGCCTTAAAAGTTCTGATAAAACAATTCTTGCAGACGTGATCGATGAGTTCATCGGTCGCTTCTCCGCAGTTCGGACAGAACTTTAACTCAACTACCCCCTTCATCCACCTTTGCTTCATCGGATTTATTATTTTTCGATTCCTGCCATGCGAGGAAGTTGCAGAGCGGACATCCGAGATCCCATGGTCGCTTTCCCTTGTTTATTATCCTTAGCTTGAACAACCCGCCGTGCTCCTTACAGGCGTCATCTGTTACAACGATCTTTCCACTCTTTGGGAGTGGTAGTGAGTAAGTACAATCTGGATAAGCCGTACATCCGATGAAACGCGATCCACGCCTCGATCTGCGTATTATAAGTTCTTTTCCACAATCAGGGCATGATCCAACGACCATATCTGCTCGCATACCTTCTCTGATCGTTTTTGCGATCGCCTCTTCATTCGCCTTCAAATCCCTAAATATCTCTTTCAGGATCTTTCTTGATTCATCGATCACATCATCCATTCCGATCTTACCATCTGCGATCTTATCCATATCTTTTTCAAGTATGCGGGTCATATCAGGATCTGTTATCATCGAAGCGTACTTCTCGAGTGCATCGATCACACCCTGGGCTTTTCTGGTCGGTTTCATAGGGCTTCCGACAACATAAGCTCTTGAATATAATTTTGAGATTGTTTCATGCCTGGTACTCTTTGTCCCAAGCCCGAGATCTTCCATCTTTTTTATCAGGCGACCCTGGCCATATCTTGATGGTGGTTTTGTCTCTTTATCGAGAACGAAGATCTCAAGCAGATTGAGCACATCTCCTTTCTCGAGTTCTGGCAGGAGACGTTCTTCGGTCTTTGAATACGGATAGAAAGCCCTCCAACCTGCATTCACAACTCTCGCACCATTTACCTTGAATATCTCACCATTTATATCGATCTTTACCGCCATTGTACGCCACTCGGCAGGATCTGCGAGCGTTGCAAAGAATCGCCTCACAACAAGCTCGTAGACCTTCCACTCATCTGCTTTAAACTTTGACCTGGCGGCATAAGAAACAGGATAGATCGGCGGGTGATCGGTCGTCTCACGCTTTCCCCGCGTGGCTTTGAGCTCTTTCTTTGATAGGATCGCTGCAGCTTCTTCTTTGAAGACACCCTTCTTAAACAGGGATACAATTTCCTTTAAATCAATTGATTTTGGGTATACCGTATTATCGGTTCTTGGATATGAGATAAATCCGTTTACATAGAGCGTTTCTGCAATTCTCATTGCATTTGCGGCTGAAAAACCGATTGAACTTGCAGCACGTAGAAATTCAGTTGTATTGAACGGTATCGGCGGGTGATCGATCTTCTTCTTCTCCTCTTTGGAGGTGACCGTACCTTTTTTGGCACTTTCAAGCTTATTCAAGATGTTATCGACTTCATCGTGATCCAGAAATCTATTTTTTGAATGTTTTGCATCGAAACCATCGAACCTGGCGTGTATCTCCCAGTATGGTGTCGGTATGAAAGCCTCGATCTCACGCTCACGATCGACAAGCAGCGCAAGTGTCGGTGACTGTACCCTTCCAGCAGACAGAAAGTTTGATCCGAGTGATGTTGATGCAAGCGAGATGAACCGCGTGAGCGATGCCCCCCATATCAGATCTATAATTTGTCGGGCCTCTGCCGAGTGAGCAACATTATAATCGAGTTTCACGAGATTCGAGAATGCATCCTCGATCTCTTTCTTTGTAATCGCACTGTAGTGTACTCGATTCACATCAACAGACTCTCGCACCTCTTTTATTATTCTAAGAGCCTCAAGACCAATAAGCTCCCCTTCTCTATCATAATCTGTTGCGATGGTGACTTCATCCGCATCAGGTGCAATCTGCTTCAGGAGCGAGACGATCTTCTCGTTCACAGGTTTCGTTATGATCTCAGCATCGATAAGCGAAGCGGAGTCGACATCTTCCCACCTGTTGTACGCTGATGGGAAATCCACGCCTATGATGTGTCCGCTGAGTCCGATGACGGTACAATCATCGTCGAGAACGAAGACGTTTACCCCTCCTATTCGTTTCTGTTTCGCTTTCCCTCGAGATAAGATCTCTGATATTCGCTTGGCGGTATTATGTTTCTCTGTTATGATATATCGCATCCACGCTACCTCTCATTTACCGTTAATCCACCTTTTTCCCACAGTTTCTGCAGATGTAGAATCTGCCCTCAAGTTTCACCGACTTGAAACAGAGCTTTACCTCCGGATCTTCAATAACTTCGATCAACTTCGAGCCACAGGAAGGGCATACCATCTCCACGAAAAACCTTTTGGGGTGCAATCATATATAAGATAGGGCGGTAAAAAAGCTTTAAGAGGTTTGATGATGGGAGAGGGCATCGAAGGTATATTTGACCCGGAATCACTTGCTGTAATTGGGGCATCAAAGAGCCGCGATTATTATTTTTTAAGATGTCATGAAAACTTTAAGGGAAGAATCTACGCCGTCAATCAGAATGTAGAGGGGAAACAGGAAGTTATAAAAGGTGTAAAGTTCTACAAAAGTCTCCTTGATATACCGGAAAGAATCGATTATGCGATTATCGAGGTACCAAAAGAGCGAATTTTTGCGGTTCTTGAAAATTGTGGCAAAAAAGGCGTCAGATATGCAACGGTATTTACCTCTGGGTTCGGCGAACTTGGGACAAGCGAGGGGTTGAAAGCAGAAGAAGAGCTTGTTAAGGCTGCCCATGATGCAGGAATTAAGATAATCGGTCCAAACTGCATGGGTATCTATCATCCTGCAAAAGGCATGAGTTTCAGGTTTGATTTATCAATGGATGCTGGGGAGGTCTCTTTTATCTCACAGAGCGGTGGTCATGCACTCGACTTTGCGATACTCGGGAATATGTACGGTATACGGTTTGATAAGGTCATAAGCTATGGCAACGGTGCGATGATCGATAGCACCGATCTTATCGAATATCTCATGCGCGATACGTCAACAAAGATACTTGCAGCATACATCGAGGGTGTCAGGGATGGAAGGCGTTTCTTAAAAGTCCTGAAAGAAGCAACCCAGATCAAACCTGTTATAATCTGGAAGGGTGGGATTACCGGTGCTGGTATCTCTGCTGTTGCATCACATACAGGGGCATTGGCTGGAGATACGCGTATCTGGGATATTGCACTTAAACAGGCTGGTGCGATTCGGGTTTACAATATGGAGGAGTTGATTGATACAACGATCGCGTTCTTGAAATCTCCGCTTCCGAAGGGCAGAAGGGTTGCTGTTATCTCGATAAGTGGTGGGCACGCGGTTGTTATGACCGATACCGCGTCGACGTACGGCTTCGAGATACCGCCATTTGGGGATCAGACAAAAAAGAATCTCTCAAAGCTCATGCCTGCCATTGGAACAAATATCAAGAATCCGATAGATGGTGCTGAAAGCTGGAAAAACCTTGAGACCGTGAAGGAGACGATAAGATTGGCGAAAGAGGATGATAAGATCGATTCAGTCCTTGTTGAGATTTCAACTCATTACATGCTCTATCTCATGACCAGAAACGAGATAACGATCGAATCATTATACAGGATGCTCGTTGAACTTAAAGGTGGATCGAGAAAACCATTTTTTGTGATACTTACACCTTCCAACTACGAGAACGAGCGAAGGGAACTTGGGCGAAAACTTCTTGAGAGTGGTGTTCCCGTATTTCCAAGCTTTGAAAGAGCTGTTAAGGCACTAAAATCTCTGCTCTACTATAAAGAACGCGGAGGGATTCCAGTACATGGATAAGGACGAGGCAATGCGTTTGATCTTGAGAAACACCCAGGAAGTTGTTAGAGAAGATGAGCTTAAAGCCCTTATCGAAGGTGGAGGTACACCAAGAGCCTACACAGGATATGAGCCGAGTGGAAAGATTCACATGGGACACATGCTTACCGTAAACAAGCTACTCGACCTTCAAAGAGCTGGATTTAAGATAGTTGTCCTTCTGGCAGACCTTCATGGCTATTTGAATGAAAAAGGATCGCTCGAGGAGGTTCAAAAGATCGCCCAGATGAATAAGGAGGCTTTTATCGCTCTGGGGCTTGATCCAGATAAAACCGAGTTTGTGAACGGTTCAAGCTTCCAGCTCGAGGAAGATTATATGCTCAACATCCTGAAGCTTGCAAGGGATACGACCTTGAACCGTGCAAAGCGGTCGATGGATGAGGTCTCACGAAGCATGGAGAACCCGAAGGTCTCACAGATGATCTATCCGCTCATGCAGGCGATGGATATCGCGAGACTGAATGTCGATCTTGCAGTCGGTGGGATTGATCAGCGAAAGATTCACATGCTTGCACGGGAGAATTTACCCCGCCTTGGATATAAAGCTCCAGTATGTCTCCATACCCCGATCCTGCTCGGACTCGACGGCGAAAAGATGTCCTCATCCCAGGGTAATTATATTTCGGTCGACGATGATGCAAATGCCATAAAGAAGAAGATCAATGGGGCGTTCTGCCCTGCAAAGGACGTTGAGAATAACCCGATCCTTGAGATCTTCCGATATCACATATTCCCACGTTTTGATGATGTCACTATTCAAAGACCCGAGAAATATGGTGGAGATCTATACTTTGAGAAGATCGATTTACTATCAGAGGAATTTAAAGAAGGCAAACTTCATCCGATGGATTTAAAGAACGCAGCATCAGATTATCTCAACAGGATCATTGAGCCTGTAAGATTGAAGCTGCGGTAAAAGCAAGCTTTCAAAGATCTTTGATCTCATCGAGTTACACAATAGAGAATTTTGAAAAACCCCACCCCCTCAACCCTGACAAACCACTGAAAAAATCGTATCTATTTATCTCCCCCAATCATCCTACTGAAGCGACTCGCCATCCACGAAAATGCACACACCCCTCCAGGCCTGAAACGTGACGGCAACAGCGGAAGATCATCGGAAGACTGCGTAATGAGAAAGGAACAACTATCCACGAAAGGATTATGACCGTATTGATAACGTGGGCGCAGCAAGGGCTCAACAGCTTTCAGATGTTGAGGACGAAGTTGAGGATGGGTGGGTAAATACATACCAGATGATCTATTCCCTAAAGTGGTGCGGAGTTAGGGTTTTAAGTGATGTATATGGGGGGGGTAAATCAAAATGCTCTATATGCACCCAGAACCAGCAGCGCTCCAGCCAGTCCTATAGGCGGTAATGCCGATCTTTATGCGACAGATGCAATCTCGATGACAAGCCCTGCACCAGGCTCGATCCTGAAACCGATAACACTCCCCACAAAGCCTTTGGCCCCGGTGAATTTGTTTACATTTATCGATCGTTTGACCTCACCTGCTACGACCCGGCTCTTGAGGGTCATATATATATCAGCAGAAGACCTCAGGAGTGAGACAATATCTGAATCAAGGTCTACCGGGTCAATCGTGATTATAACGATCTTCCCCATACCTGTGATCTTCTTGAAGAAAGATACAAGCTCGATGCTCTTCTCAGGGTTGATACTGTACTTAACAAGCTCTGAGATCTTATCGATTATGATCACATCTTTATCATAGAGTTTTTCTGCGTTTATCAGCCGTTCTATGAAATCGGATCTTGACTTTGCACTCTTTATGAGTGGTGTAACAGCGATGAAGAGTAATTCGTCTTTCAGGAGGTTCAAACCAATCGGATAGTCGAGTGAGTACATCTGATTTATGAAACTCTTTGTTGTAAGCTGGGTGGATATGAACGTCGTGGAATGCCCATTTGATAAAAATCCGTAGGCAAGCCTTTCCGCGATCGTGCTCTTTCCAGCCCCATTTTCCCCTTCAATCAGGACGATAGATCCCTCTGGAAATCCTTCGCCCAACCGCTGATTGAGTTCGTCACGTTCAAGCTCGAACCGAAAAGTCCTGCTCATTCATCTCCCCAAATATATAATATGCTTTGGGTGCATATATAAGATTGTTGGATTGCCCTCTCATCCTTCATTTATAAGCGGGGTGCTGGTGAAATAAAATACTTCTCTATCCCTCCCCTCTCAAGCAACCCTCTGCTCCCCCCCTCAAACGCAACCTGACCACTCTGGAGGATGTATGTATGATCAGCTATTTCAAGCGCTCTTTTCACATTCTGCTCAACCAGGACGATCGTCAGGTCAAGCTTATCCCTCAGTTCAACGATCCGTTCAAATATAGTACCTGAGAGCTTTGGAGAGAGGTGGGCTGTCGGCTCATCGAGCATAAGAATCCTGGATCGTTTTATAAGGGCTGATCCTATCGCAAGAAACTGCCTTTCACCACCGCTCAAGCCCCCTGCCTTCCGATTCATGAAATGCTCAAGTTCAGGGAATAGATCAAGCACAATCGCTATTCGTTCTCTCATCTCATGCTTATCAACGAGATAGCCTGCTATTTGCAGGTTCTCTCTCACGGTGAGATTTGAGAAGACGTTATCTGTCTGGGGAAGGTATGCGATCCCGAGTTTTGCCCGCCTGTGGGGTGAAATTCGCGTTATATCCTGATCTTCGTAGATAATTTCCCCTGAATAGATCGTTGCGAGACCTGAGAGTGTCTTTAAAAATGTACTCTTGCCACTCCCGTTTGGTCCGATTATCGCTGTAATCCGCTTCTTTTTAATTACCGCATTGATATCGAATATAACCTGAAGCTCGCCGTATCCTCCGTTTAGTAACCGCGCTTCAAGCACCAAGATACACCTCTATGACGTCTGGATGTTTTAGAACTTCCTCACGCCCACTGGCAATTACTTTTCCATCAGCGATTACATAAATGTTATCTACAAAGGGAAGGACAAGATCAAGCCTGTGCTCAATTAAAAGAAGCGCGATACCAAGGTTTTTTAGCTTTTCAAGCCTCTCGAGTACTTTTTCTGCAAGTTGAGGTGCGACCCCCGCGATAGGTTCATCCATTATGATAAGCTTTGTATCCCGCATCAGTGCCCTTCCAATCTCAAGAAGCTTCAGCTGCCCGCCACTGAGGTCTGAGACAGGGTGATCCCATAGATTCTCTAACCCGAGAAAATCAAGGATCTCAAACGCCCTCGCTGTAACTTCCTCTTCTTTCACAAACCAATTTCGCCTGAAACTCCCCCAGATTCCATCACCAGGACTCTTTTCAGCGATCATCAGGTTTTCAAGAAGCGTAAGTCGTTTGAGTGGTCTTGGGATCTGAAATGTCCTTGCAATACCACGTTCATAGATAAGATGAGGGGGCAGCCCGGTGATATCCTCACCTCTGAAGATCACTCTCCCAGAATCTTCCCTGCAGAACCCTGTTATCGTTTCTATCAGCGTCGATTTCCCGCTACCATTTGGACCTATTATAAGGACGATCTCTCCTTCTCGAAGTGATATATTCACACCATCAAGGGCTTTGACCCCTTCAAAGTGCTTGGATATACCTTCAACCGTAAGTAGCAGGTCTTCATTCCCAGACGATCTCGTTTGTTTCATACCTCCATATACCTGCCTGGGTCCATGTGCAGTTTGCGACCTTGAATATTGCATAATCGCCTGAGGCTCTGTCGTTATACTCATCCAGCGTGATATAACCGCTCACTGTCTTCTGCTCGTACTCTCCACTGCTGAAACGCTCTGTAACCTCTGGGATGAGTGCGGCCATTGCATCTGCTGAGTATTCCTCCTCACTCTCACGAAGTTCTGCATACGAAAGGGCGAGCACCCAGGCACCGTCGTATGCATTGAGCCCGTACTGATAAGCAGTCTTCCCATGCCTTTCATAATAGGTCGCATTCAGGTGATCGAACGCCTCTCCCCGGGATTCAAAGAGTGTGCTGTAGAATCCAACCGCATCGACCTTCTCACAGATCTCCTCAACCTTGTCGCTCTTTGCGGTACCATCACACCCAATCCAGGTCACATCCAGGAGAACTGAATCATCACTCACCTGCGATAGCATCGTGAACGCCTCTTCATAGCTGAATACCACAATTGCGATCTCATCGATTTGATAGGTCTTTGATAGTTCACCAACAGCCGTCTCAAGCGTTGCTATGTATGGTGTGAAATCTGCTGGTGCAGGATCTGGATACTCGATCGAATCCTTCACCGTGATATTGTATTTTTCAAGTTCAGGAAGGCTGTAATCTTTCAGACCTTCTCCCCACGCGTTTCCGACATAAGCGATGCAGACAGCCTTTTTTCCAAGCTCATCAAGCTCCTTTGCAATCGCCCTGGTCTGGAAGGTATCGAGTGCAACGAACCTGTAGATATACTTCTTCTCCTCTGGCTCTGTGATTCCGAGATTCTCAACTGCTGTGGTTGAGGACGGTGAGATGATTATAATCCCGTTTGCTGTGACATACTCTGCGATCTGCTTCACCTCGCCACTTCCCATTGGACCTATTATGAGGTTAACGCCTCTACCATGTAGTGCCATGACCTTATCGAGTGTGATCTTTGGATCAACCCGCGTATCCTCAGCATAGAGTTTTACACGGTACGGCTTATCATTCGCCTCAAAGTATGCATTTATATCCTCAGATGCGATTGTGACACTATTTAAAATATCCTCTCCGTAGGTTGTAAGCGGTCCCGAAAGATCGATGAGAAGTCCGATCGGTATCTCCTCTGCAGGAACTGCCCCTTCTTCCTGAACACATCCTGAAAGTGCAGTCATCACCATCAATGCAACCAATATAAGTCCTATTGCCCTCATACGCCCTTTGGTTAAATGCCAAGCTTTAAAAAGATTTCTGAATTAACGTGTGAGTATGATCACGGTGATAGAGGGAGCGGTCGTCTACTCAAACCTGCTTGCACTGCTTGCAATAGGCCTGACACTCACGTACATCACAACAGGCGTTGCAAACTTTGCTCAGGGGTCATTTGCGGTCTTCGGATCTTATGTCACACTTTCACTTCTGCGTCTCTTTGACGTGCATCCATACTACGCGTTGCCCATAGCATTTACAGCAGGCGGTCTACTCGGTGTCGGGGCGTACATTTTAATCCTGAGACCGCTTATAAAACGGGGGGCAGCCTCGGTCATTCTCATGATCGCAACGTTAGCACTCGATCTCGTACTACTCGGGATTATCGGGGCATACGCAGGATTTCTTGGCAATATAAGCGGGAAGGGTGCGACAAAATTCATCTTCACACCGTTTGATTCTGAGATTCTTGGTATATCTGGTATATTTTTAATCTCTATCCTCGTAATTATCCTTTTGATCGCCGTTCTTCTATTCCTGCTCTATCGGACAAACTTCGGGATAGCCCTGAGAGCCTCGATGGAGAACCCCTCACTTGCTGTGATAATGGGTGTGAACCTCGAATACACAAGGCTATTCTCGTGGTTTCTCTCAGGCTCGCTTGCTACTCTTGCTGGGTCGCTTCTCCCATTCAGACAGGAGATCGTACCATCCACCGGGGCGATAATCATCGTATCGATCTTTGCAGCAAGTATCGTGGGTGGGCTCTCAAACATCTATGGCGCACTTATCGGGGGTTATGTAATCGGGTTATCAGAGTCGCTTGTAACGTATGAGTTATCAACGATTCTTGGTTCAGGTGTCCTTCTCTATGGAAAGGTCATATCACTTGTAATTCTGTGTTTGGTGCTTATTTTAGCACCGCAGGGTCTCGCAGGTGTTCGTTGGAGAAGAGTTCTGCGATTGCACAAAGGGGGAGGAGGATAAGTCTGTCGCTGGAGCACATCATTCTAAATATAGCGATATGGTTCGGGCTTTACCTCATCGTCTCGCTGAGTTTAAATATTGAGTATGGATTTGGAGGCATACCGAACTTTGGAAGGGCGCTTGCGGTTCTTATGGGGGCGGTCGCGGTGGGGGCACTTGTTAACAGAGCATTGATGGCTCTATTTGGGATAAATGGGGATATTATAGTGGCAAGTGGGGAAGTTAAGCGCGTTATGAATGATCTTATCTTGCAGAACCCTCTGATCGGAGTTGGATTCCTCCTGGTCGTCCTGACTGTTGCAGCGTTAGCAGGTGCTGTGACAGGTGCGCTCCTCATCCTCCCGAGTGCAAGGCTTTCTGAGGATTATCTTGCGATAACACTTCTTGCGATAAGTGAGGTATTTTTCATGATATCCTACTACCATCCTGATATAATCGGGGGGTATTATGGCACATCGGTCCCTGATATATTCGCATGGGCACCATCTGAGTGGAGGATAGTTCTATTTGCGTTGCTTGTAATCGTGACAGCCGCAGCAATTTACATCCTCCTGGACAGGATCCTCACATCACCCTATGGCAGACTTCTCAAGGCGATGCGGGAGGATGAGACGGTTGTGAGGGTGTGTGGCAGAGATGTTATGTGGATAAGGGTAAGGACAGTTGCACTTGGATCGGCTGTTGCAGCGATTGCTGGCGCTCTTTATTCGCTCTATACGCTTAACGTCATTGCAACGAGCTTTGGCAGGGTTGAATGGACATTCTATCCTTTCCTGATGATTCTGCTTGGAGGGGTTGGGAATAAGAGGGGTGTTTTGCTTGGAACTTTTCTCTTTGTCCTGATCAAGATCCTGCTTACAACATACAAGTATGAGCTGAGAGATCTCTTCAGGCTTTCGTTTGAAACAGTGTGGCTTGAGTACATTATATTTGGGATTCTGATGCTTCTGATTTTGTTATACAGACCCGAAGGAATGATAAAGGAAGAGCCGATACTGACCGAACCAATGAAGGTCTGCGTTAAGAGGAGACGATGAAGTATGAAATGGCTTGATAAACTCACAGGCAGGAAAAAGGTACCCTCCACTGTTTGCTTTGATGAGATAGATAGCTGGTTGGATGCGGTATCAAAATCGTTATTCCGCGATCTGTTAACAAACGCCGATCGGTCGTATAACGCGATAAAAGGTATTCATGAGGACCTCATAGAAAGCACCTCAAACCTCCAGCATGCCGAGCCGAATGCAGATCTACCAGCACAGATAAGAAAGCGGGGGCTACCAAACCGTGATAAGATGGTGAAACAGCTTCAATCCTTCACTGAAAAGATTGTTATTCCGGACCAGACCGATTATAAAACGATCCTATCATTCTGTAGCACGATCGCATCCAGCATTGATTCCGTCTTTGGCAAGTCATCGAAGAACATCTACTATGTCAGATCGCTCTTTCCAGAAGAGGTCAACAAAGTTCTCTCAGACCTAAATAGATTGAGGACGACGATTAACCAATTTGTAACACCAATCAGAGGAAAAGAAACCGAGATAATGAATTTAGAACGGGTACCAGAGATCGTAGAAGAGATCAAGGATCTGAAATTAAGGATAGAAACAGAGGAAGCTCGAATTTGCCGCTGTAAAGAAGAATCTTCCGGACTCAATGAGCGAATCAAGGCTCAAGAGAGAAGATTGAGTGCGATTGAAGAAGATAAGGAGTGGTTGCAGTTCAAAGAGCTTGAAAGTGAGTTAATCTCGTTAGAAGCAGAATTAAAGATGCTTGAATCGGAAGTTAGTAAATTGTTCGCTCCGATCGGGAAAGCCCTCAACCTCATAAAGAAGCTGGATGAGACCGGGCGGTGTACGCTCTCTCAGAAAGAGCGAGGCGTGCTATCTTCGATTCAGGCATCTCCTATCCAGGTACTCGATGAAGATATCAGCGGTTTTCTCAACGTTATAAAGGAGATCATCGAAGGAGATTCCACCATCCTGAAGGGTAAAAAACGTGAAAAGATGCTTAAATCGATAGATCATCTCTTAGATGCCGGGTTATCCGCCATAAGGGAGAGACGTAACCTATTGCAGAACCAAATTGAAGCAAAAGGGTCTGAGCTTTCCAATCTGAGGATACTCGATAGTAGACACGATATTGAAGCATCGATCGCTTCAGATAGAGGAGAACTTACGCGATTGGTTGATGAGATGGAGCGGTCAGAAAGACATCTGATCTCGCTTAAAGCTGAGATAAGGGCGAAAGAGAAAGATCTCTCGGAGGCTCTGAGAGGTATCGTGGATCGCGAGGTCGTGATCACAGATTTCCCTTAAAAGAGACTTTCAATCTCCGCTTGGAAGATCTTCGGTAAACCGATTCGATGGGGAATGCTGCCAGAAGTACGATAGCCAGCAGAATAAGCGTGATATGCAACCTAACTCCGCATCACTTTAGGGAATAGATCATCTGGTATGTATTTACCCACCCATCCTTAACTTCGTCCTCAACATCTGAAAGCTGTTGAGTCCTTGTTGTGTCCATGTTGTCAATACGGTCATAATCCTTTCGTGAATAGTTGTTCCTTTCTCATTACGCAGTGTTCCGATGATCTTCCGCTGTTGCCGCCACGTTTCAGGCATGGAGGGGTGTGTGCATTTTCGTGGATGGCGAGTCGCTTCAGTAGGATGATTGGGGGAGATAAACAGATACGAAAAATTCATCCCATCGTGGATTTAGTTTTGCGGGGGAGTATAATTCTGCAAGAGGTCTATTCAACAAAAAAGCCTTATGCTCATATTACCTATTTTATACTGTGTCAATCGATGAGACCGCATCAAAGATCGAGAAGATGGAGATAAGGGGGGCTGGTGAGATCGCAAGGAGTTCAGTCTTAGCCCTCAAGGATTACGCACTCAATCTCGACGAAAAGGATCCTGGGAAGTACCTTGAAGCCCTGAGAGAAGGGTGTATGAGGCTCAAGAATACGCGTCCAACTGCGGTATCGTTATCAAACGCTCTCTCTTTTCTGATGCGACATGCAAAAGGTGATTCTGTTCTTGAGATAAGAAACAATTTAGCCAGCGCCGCGGATGAATTTGTCGAGAGTTCTTTGAAGGCGATAGCGCAAATTGCAGATATCGGATCTCACAGGATCGTTGATGGCGATATGATACTCACACACTGCAACAGTACTGCCGCAATCGGGGCGATCATCAGGGCACACAGGGATGATAAGCGTATAAAGGTCTATGCGACAGAGACCCGCCCCAGGCACCAGGGTTATATCACGGCAAAAGTGCTTGCAGGTGAAGGAGTTGATGTTACGCTGATCGTGGATTCTGCTGTCAGGTTCTTCATGCAGGAGGTTGATATCGTCATAATCGGTGCTGACACCGTTGCATCAAACGGCTTTGTCATCAATAAGATCGGGACATCCCAGGTTGCGCTCTGTGCCCACGAAGCAAGGGTGCCTGTTCTGGTCTGTGCTGAGACCTACAAATTCTCAAGAGAGACTGTTATGGGCAGGATCGTAGAGATAGAAGAGCGAGATCCGTTAGAGATCGTTGACCCTGCGGTATTCGATGGGCTTGATGTCCGCGTCAAGAACCCTGTCTTTGATGCAACACCGCCACGATACATCGACTCGATCGTGACCGAGGTCGGTGTAATATCACCGTATGCAGCTTTTGAGATCATTAAAAAGCTTGAGGAGGATTAAATATATGAAATTTGATTATCTTGCAATTGGAGAGGAGATAGATCCTGAAGGATACGTCCTTACAACGTACAGCGTTAAAACAGACCTACCGATCGAGAAGGCCGCACGTGCGATCGCCGCCGAGCAGTCAACAGGGACGTGGACTGATATCTCAACAACGTCAGAGGTGATTCTGAAGAAGCTTGGTGCAAAGGTGATCGAGATCGAAGGAGGTCTTGTAAAGATTGCATACCCACTCGATGATTTTGATCCTGAGGTCGGCGGGATTCCGCAGTTCTTGAGCGTTGTTGCAGGAAATTTATTCGGTCTCGAGGATCTTAAGGGCGTGCGACTCGAGGATGTTGGAATACCGGCGGCATTTGCGAAGAACTACCCTGGTCCTGCATTCGGGATTGAAGGCTTGAGGAATGTGCTTGAGCGCAAGGATAAGCCGCTTATTGGTACGATCGTGAAGCCAAAGATCGGGCTTGCTCCTCAAAGGTTCGCAGATTATGTCTATGAGGCAGGTATCGGCGGTCTTACAAACTCAAAGGACGATGAGACGCTTGTTGATCAGGATTTCTGCCCACTTTCAGAACGGACATCCGCTGTGGGTGATGCGATCGATCGTGTCTTTGATGAGGTTGGACATCGGTTGATTCACGCTGTAAATGTTAGCTCACCCCCGGATAAGATCCTCGAACTTGCTGAACTTGCAGTAGCAAATGGTGCCAGAGAGATCATGGTTGACGTCCTGACCTGCGGGTTTGATGCTGTGAGAGTTTTAAGAGAAGATCCGTCTATAAAAGTCCCAATCCATGTTCACAGGACTATGCATGGAGCATTAACAAGAAATCCAGAGCATGGAATCTCTATGACTGTAATCGCAAAGCTTGTGAGGCTTTGTGGTGGCGATGCACTTCATATTGGTACGTTCGGTGTTGGGAAGATGCATGGATCAGCGCTTGAGGATAAACTATCTCATAAAGCGTTAATCGAGCCATTCTTTGGTTTAAAGGACGTTATGCCTGTATGCTCTGGAGGAGTTCATCCTGCACTTGTTCCTGATCTTATAAAGCTCGGTGGAAGAGATATCCAGATTCAGGCAGGTGGAGGTGTTTCAGGCCATCCGAAAGGTGTGCGCGAAGGTGCCAGGGCGATGTGTGAGGCAGTGGATGCTACGGTTAGAGGTGTATCGCTGGTGGATTATGCAAAGGATCATGAGGCGTTGCGGATCGCAATTGATAAGTGGGGAGTTTGATGGGACAGAATACAGGATGTAAGATAAAACGACTTGAGGTCGATACAGGATCGAGATTTCTTGTTGTCATAAACCCGGCTTTTGCATCCGAGCTTGGGGTTATGTCCAACGATCGGGTAAGGGTGAGGGGCAGTAAAAAAACGATAACAGGGCTTGTAATGGTCTCACAGAAGATCGTAAAGAATCATGAGGTTGGGATACCCATTAACGTTATGGGTGAACTGGAGGAAGATGTGGGCGCAGTGGTTGAGATACATCCTGCTGAGAGACCAGTATCGATCGAGTACATAAAAAATAAGATGAACGGGATGGAATTAAACACCCAGCAGATACGACAGATTATAAATGATATTGTAAAGAAAAATCTATCAGATATTGAGCTTGCAGCCTATATCAGCGCGATCTACACCAAAGGGATGACGATAAGAGAGATAAAAGATCTCACCACTGCAATGGTTGAGACAGGTGATGTGATTGAGTTTGACCAGGAGCCTGTATTTGATTTTCACTCGGTCGGTGGCGTCCCTGGAAATAAGGTAACGCTAATAGTTGTTCCGATCATTGCTGCAGCAGGTTTGATGATCCCAAAGACAAGTTCAAGGGCAATAAGCAGCGCATGTGGCACAGCTGATATCTTCGAGGTTTTATGCAATGTTACATTCACGATCCCTGAGATCAAGAATATCGCAGAGCGTGTTGGAGGCTTGATCGCATGGGGAGGTGGTGTTAATATCGCTCCTGCAGACGATCTTATCATAAGGGCAGAGTATCCATTAACGATCGATCCATATCCACAGCTCATAGCGTCGATCCTCGCCAAAAAGAGGGCATGTGGGGTTCAGAGGCTCGTGCTTGACATTCCAGTAGGCCCAAATGCCAAAGTTGAATCGATGAAGCTTGCAAAGAAGTATAGCAGGGATCTAATGCTCGTTGCAGAGGAACTTGGGATGAGGGTTGAGTGCGCGATTACGTACGGTGGTCAGCCTGTTGGGAGGGCGATAGGACCGCTTCTTGAGGCAAGAGAGGCTCTAGCTGCTCTTGAAGGAAAGGAGGTTGCAAACAGCGTGGTTGAGAAGTCACTGAGCATTGCAGGGATGGTGCTTGAGATGGGTGGGGTGAGAGCAGGAACTGGCACAGATCACGCGAAAGAGATATTTGAGAGCGGTAAAGCGCGGGATAAGATGCTTGAGATCATTGAGGCACAGGGAGGAGATCCTGATATAACATCAGATACGCTCGAGGTTGGTAAATTCTCAGAAGAGGTCATATCAGATGCTGATGGCTATGTCGTCTCGATAAATAATAAGAGCATCGTGAAGGTTGCACGTGCAGCAGGTGCCCCAGCGAAAAAAGGCGGCGGTATACTACTTGAGAAGAAGATGGGGATGAAGGTCGATCGGGGCGAGGTTATCTATACGATCTTCTCTGATAGCAAGACCCGACTTGATGATGCCGTGAAGCTTGCAAACCGGTTGAAGCCTGTTGATGTCGAGGGCATGGTGCTCGAGAAGGTGATGCCTGGTGGGAGAGTTTTCTAAGTAGATAACTTTTTAACCTTTCTTCAATCGATATTCTCTGGATGAATGGCACTAAGAATAACGCATTTTAATCCACTCACCCTTTAGCACCCATGACAGGATTGAAGAGATCACCGCTCACTCGTGTGAATCCTGTGGTAGCACCAACCTGGAGGAGTGTGGTGTTGGGAAGAAGGTTATCAAGTAGATCCCACCACCCATGATCGAGGTGATACAGTTCAACCAGCATAGATACAGGTGCAGGGATTGCGGACATGAATTCAGAGCAAAGGATGTGAATTGCCCAGGCAAGGGCAGATTTGGTGTTGGCATGCACTCCTGCGTGTGGGCGAAGTTTGCAAGAATGAGTACCTCAGGATCGCGGAGAGGGTAAGAAATGCACCCTGGAACTACATTGGACGAATTCGGAGATAAGGAGCTTTCAGAGGTGATTCATGAGAAGTTCAGGTTGCAGAGGAAGGAACTTTGTGGGGTGAGGTAAAGAAATACTCTAAAGAATCGAGTAATATCAAAAACTTTATAAATAATAACTAATAGTCTTATCTTTACAAATTGTTTGCTAAGTTAAAAATAAGAGGTGAGGTTGTATGAAATTAGGTACTATTATGAATGCGATAGTTGTACTTCTGGCTGTTATAGCTTTAGGAACCTGTGTGCTTGGATCGGCATCTGCGCACTTTACGATGCTCTTTCCAGGTGGCAAGATGGATGTCAGTCCAGCCGACTATATCGGAGAACTGGGTGAGACAGAGACCGTGCTGATCGCATGGGGACACCCTTATGAACATGTGCTCTTCGACTGCCCTGTTGTACCAGAGGTCTATGTGAGAGATCCTGAGGGGGTTATCACGCAATTGGATCCAGTTGAGACGACAGTCGAAGGGTTCAAGGCGTACAAGGTATCATTCAGAATCGAGAAACGTGGAGATTATATAGTCCATGCAAGCTTAAGCGTACCTGAGCATGAACTTGTTGATCATACAAAAACTGTGATCCATTGCGGTGAGGAAGCCTGGGAAGGATGGGCTGCTCTACTCGGTGAGAAGGTTGAGGTTCTGCCATATACGAGGCCATACGGGCTTGAAGAAGGGTTTGTATTCACAGGAAAAGCGCTCCTCGATGGTTCGCCACTTGCTGGTGCAACGGTTGAGGTCGAGAAGTATTACGAGACGGCTGATGCAGAGGCAGCAGTTTCAGCAGCAGAAGATCTATACGCAGAAGATCCTCCGATGATGTACACAAGGGTCACAACGACAGACAGCGATGGAGACTTTGCATATACGCTCGATGAGCCTGGAATCTGGTTTGTTGGGGTCTATGCAGAGGGAGACGAAATGGAAGAGCGAGGTGTCATCGTTGTTCCTGTATTTGAATCATTCCCACCAGCAGAAGAAACTGGCACCTCAGGGCTTGAGGATCTTGAGGGAAGAGTTTCTCAACTCGAAGAGGTTGTTTCAGGCATGTCAGATAAAACACCTGAATCTCCGTCAGTCGGTATACTTGCAACAATCGGGATTCTCGGAGCTCTGACGATTCTATTGAGGCGGAGAAGATAGAGAGAAGAGATGGTTCATATATCAGATGGGGTTCTTCAACCCCAGGTCTGGATCAGTGGATTCATCATAACCGGGCTTATCATTGTATGGACACTCACAAAGATGCGGGTTGAGGATGTTCCAAAGCTCTCTGTTGTTACGGCAGCGGTCTTTGTGGCATCACTCATCCATTTTCCCGTGGGTCCAACAAGTGTCCATCTGGTATTGAACGGCTTTGCAGGGGTTATGCTTGGTATATTCGCATACCCTGCGATCTTTATCGCACTGATCCTCCAGGCGGTTCTTTTTCAGCACGGTGGAATCACAACGATCGGTATCAATGCGATAAATATGGGGGTTCCGGCACTACTTGCTGCAGGTATCTTCAGATATGGGATGAAGTTCGATCTGAAAAATAAGGAAACAATCTTTGGGGCAATTGCCGGGGGGATTGGAGTCGCAGGTGCAGTACTCCTGCTCTCAATCGAGCTTCTCTCGCTGGGGGAGGCGTTTGAGACCGTGACAGTATTTGTTGCAGTAGCGCATATCCCTGTGATTGTGATAGAGGCGGTATTTACAGGTGCACTTGCAGGTTTCCTCGCAAAGGTTAAACCAGAGATTCTGGAGGGTATCAGATGAAAATAAGAACTCTAATGATGATAATCCTTTTGATGGCGGTGGTAAGCCCGACTGTATCGGCACACAGGGTCATCGTTGATTATGGAATCAAGTCAATCTATATTGAGGCATACTATGGCGGGGGTGAACCTCTTCGCGATGGAGACGTTAAGATATACACTCCTGATGGAAGGCTCTATGTAGAGGGTAAAACAGATGATGAAGGCAAATTCAGTTTCGATCCAGGATTTGAGAAGGAATTCGATGTTGTCGTTGAATCAACAGGACACAGAGGAGAGGTGACGATCAATATGACAGCGGCTGCTGGAGGAAGGAGCGATAAGGGGGGTGAGATGCCGCTTTACCTGAGGGTCTTTGCAGGTTTAGGTTATCTTCTTGGAATCCTGGGGCTTTCGCTGTGGTATAAGAGTTTTAAGAAAGCCCGAGAATAGGAAATAGATGATCGGACATATCGAGATAGATCGCTATCACGCACTCAGATCACCACTACATAACTGGGATTCAAGAGCGAAGCTTGTATCAATTCTCACACTCATATTCTCGATCGTTCTCGTTTATGATCTCAGGATGGCGGTCATGGGGTTATTAGCAGCGATTGTAATCCTTCTTCTATCGCGGATTCCAGTCAGGTTTGTGTTAACGCATATCAAATGGGTGTTTCTCTTTGTATCACCGTTTCTTTTCATCCTCCCGCTTGAGATTACAGATGGCAGGATAGGGATAGACCCTTATGGGCTGTGGTATGGCTCGCTGATCACACTCAAGGCGTTGTCTGCCGTCATACTGATATTTCCAATGGTCGGGACCGCAAGGTTTGATGTTACTTTAAAAGCCCTTATCGATCTCAAAGTTCCAAATAAACTTGTTCAGATGCTTGTCTTCACATTCAGGTACATCTTTGTCTTTTTCGAGGAATTTCAGCGGATAGTAAGGTCAATTGAATCACGTTGTTTCGAGCTTAAAACAAGAATATATACGATAAAAACACTGGGTAAAGCGATAGGGATGTTGTTTGTGAAGAGCTACGAGCGGGCAGAGCGGGTATATAATGCAATGATCTCGCGTGGGTATGATGGCGTTTTAAGGGGTGGTGGTGAGTTTAAAATGCAGAGGATAGATTGGGTAAAGTCTTTGCTGATTATAGTACTTGCGGTGGGGTTGCATATTCCCTGGCTTTGGGTGAGATAAAATGGAGAACGCAATCTGTATCAGAGATCTTTCATACGCGTATCCAGATGGAACAGAGGCGCTGAAGGAAGTCTCACTTGAGATCTCAAGAGGTGAGTCTGTAGCCCTGCTTGGTCCAAACGGTGCTGGAAAATCGACGCTTATGTTACATCTAAACGGAATCCTTAAAGGGATGAAAGGATCGGTTGAGATCTTTGGTGATAAGATAGGAGATGTTGATTTAAAAAAGATCAGAAAACGGGTTGGAATTGTATTCCAGGACCCAGATGATCAGTTGTTCATGCCAACACTCTTCGATGATCTTGCGTTTGGTCCGATGAACCTCGAACTTCCTCAGGATGAAATAAAAGAGCGGGTCAAGATCGCACTTCGCAAGGTAGGGCTTTCTGGATTCGAAGATCGAATGCCTCATCACTTAAGTTTCGGGCAGAAGAAGCGGGCTGCGTTTGCGACTGTACTATCGATGGAACCAGATATACTCCTTCTCGATGAGCCAACATCAAACCTCGATCCAAGAAGCCGTTTCGAGGTTATACGTGTGATAGAAGAACTCCGCAAGGAGGGAAAGACGATAATAACCGCAACTCACGATGTCAACGCAGTCCCGAAGATAGCAGAGCGTGTTTTTATCCTGAATAAGACAATGATCGGAGAGGGCACGATGAGAGAAGTTCTTCTCAATAAGTCTCTTCTCCAGGAGGCGAATCTCATCCCACCCGATGTCGTCCAGCTATTTGAACTCTTGGGATGCTTCGGATATGACTGCAGAGACCTGCCCCTTAGTATGGATGAGGCAGTCGCACATCTCACCCGGACAATCGAGACTGCAGATGGAAAGCACATACACCTTCACATCCACGAGCACACGCATGAGAAGATCGAGGAGGTGAGAGGGAGATATAATCATCATGAGTGAGGCTTAAACGGTTGATAAAGGCGTAATATTTTTATACTCTCGGGGCGCGATAACCTCTAAGTTACTTGCGCTTTTGTAAGATACGAGGTGTTAGATAAAATGGATTTTGGTGAGTCTTCGGGTGGATATGAAAAAAGTCCTCCAATCAATGAGGGTGATATTGTCGATGTTAAGATCGAGTCATTGGGTCGAGAAGGAGATGGAATAGCAAAAGTTGAAGGCTATGTGGTTTTTGTACCCCAGACCGAGGTAGGAGAGGAGGTACAGGTTCGCATCACCAAAGTGACAACTAAATTTGGTTTTGGAGAGGTTATCGAATAAACGGGTGCGATCGTATAGCGTCGCTGGAATAAAGCACGACGAATTTTTTATTATTTCTCTTTTTTGTTCATAAATGGAGTGATCCTGTATGGGTGCGATCTTCAGAGACGTCTTAAAAAAGCTTGAAGCCTGCCATCATGGCGGGGGATTGGATGACGTGAGGCTTGATTTCAGTACATCATTAAATCCATTGGGACCGCCTCCATCGATTCTCGAATCACTACGATCACTTAACAATTTTGATCTGAGTTCATACCCGGATACCGATTCATCGACGGTATGTGAAGAAATTGCAGAACATCTAAACCTATCAAATGATGAGATACTTCTTGGAAATGGGGCATCTGAGCTTCTATTTATGATTCCGCTCATCTCAATCGAAGCGGGCGATATAGCGATCATTCCATCCCCAACCTATGGCGAATATTCCCATTCTGTTCTGATGATGGGGGGAGAGGTCTGCCGCCATGAACTTAAAAGAGAGAACAACTTCAGGATGGATCTCGACTCCTTCAAGCACGATATAGAGACGATCAAGCCCAAACTTGTCTTTCTCTGCAACCCGAACAACCCGACGGGCGAGTATCTTGGAAGAGAAGAAGTTCTGGATATTCTTGAGACCTGTAGAACTACGGACACACTTCTTGTCATTGACGAGGCTTACGCTGACCTCTCAGCAAAAAAATGGTGTTCAGATGATTTGATAGAAAACGGAAACTTGATAATCGTCAGGTCACTTACCAAGTCATTTTCGTGTGCAGGGATCAGGATCGGATATTTAATCGCAACGCGTGAGATTGTACTGGCACTGAAGGCAGTCAAGATACCGTGGAACGTCAATATTCTCGCACAGAAGGTCGCAATTACCCTCACAAAAGAGATTGATTATCTGAGAGGGGGGGTTGAGCTTGTAGAGCGTGAGAAAGCGTATCTTGCAGATGAGCTGAAGCGATTATCACTGAATCCGATTGCGAGTGATGCCAATTATATTCTTGTAGATCTTGAAGGGAGAAGTGCGGCGTCCCTGAACGAGAAACTTCTTGCAAAGGGGATATACCTTCGTGACTGTACATCGTTTGGGCTGCCAGCATTTGTCAGGATCGGAATAAGGAATCATGAGGATAATCTCAGGCTTGTTGAGGCACTCGATGAGAGTTTAAAGGAGTGGTGATAATAGATCTGGAGGCGTTATACAGGATACAGCGAGAAATCGCATCACGCACGATCTTAGATGATAGATTGGATCTTGATGAGATCAGGCTCATAGGTGGGGCAGATCAGGCTTTCTTCGATGAGAAGATAATTTCTGCGATTGTTCTTCTTGAGTATCCTTCAATGGAGGTTTATGATTCATCCTCTGCAATTCTGAATGTGGACTTTCCATACATCCCAGGTCTTCTAACATTCAGAGAGGCTCCATCTATAATTGAGGCTTTCAGATCGCTTGAAACTAAACCTGATTTACTCGTTCTTGATGGATGCGGGATAAACCATCCAAGATTTGCAGGGCTGGCAACACATGTTGGCGTCACGCTCGATATCCCTTCGATCGGTGTGGCAAAGAATATCCTCTGCGGTGAAGGGGATCTGCCGATGGAGGTGGGTGATGCATCCCTCATAACATATCAGAAGCGGGCGGTTGGATACTACTTCAAGAGCAAGAAGAATTGTAAGCCTTTAATTGTTGCGCCAGGACACAAGATCTCACTTGAAAGCTCTTTAAATCTCATAAAATCCTGCATCAGGGGGTATAAACTTCCAGAACCTACAAGAATGGCTCATCTTTTCGCAAACAGAATAAAGAAAGAGGTTTTAATATGAGTAAGGAGGATATCCTGATCGCTGAAGGGCTTGAGATCGTCTTTTCGGGCAGGCGGGTGCTCGATGATCTCAGCTTCAAGCTCAAAGAAGGAGAGAGCGTCGGGCTCATTGGAGAAAGCGGGTCTGGTAAAAGTGTGCTGATGAATGCACTCAAAGGCATCAAGGAGTATAAACCATCCAAAGGTGCTGTGATATATCGTTTAACGGTCTGTGATTGTGGCTGGCTTGATCCACCAGGTGTCCATGATCTACCCTGTCCGAGGTGTGGATCAGAAAGAGGGATTGAGGAGCTCGATTTATGGGGGATGGAAAATACAGCGGCCTTCAAAAACCTGTTCAACCGTACCGCTATCATGTTACAGCGCACGTTTTCGCTATACTCAGAATCAACGGTTTGGGACAATCTCATGGAAGCGCTGAGGGTCGTCGATTATCCAAAACCAAAGCGAAATGAACGGATCGATCAGGTCCTCAAACGTGTGAATATGGTTCATCGAGGTACGTATGTTGCAAGGGACCTGAGTGCAGGGGAGAAACAGCGCATCGTACTTGCAAGACAGCTTGTGCGCGATCCCCTTATCTTCTTTGCAGACGAACCAACCGGTACGATCGATCCAAAGACGATGGATGTGATAAATCGATCGTTGAGGGCCGAGGTGGATGATGGGCTTACGATCTTACTCACATCGAGATGGCTTGATACACTGAGGATCACGGATCGATGCATCCTGCTCAAAGATGGGAGGATCGATGCTACAGGGACCCTGTCTGAGATCCTTGAGTCTGGTTGGCTGGAACGTTTGGGCGACGTTGTGAGAAAGCCTGTTACGATTGGTGAACCAAAGATCATCGTTGAAGATTGTTCAAAGGTTTTTTATCGGATAGAGGGGGTTGCAAAGCCACTTCAGCGTGTGAGTTTTACGATAAGAGAAGGGGAGATATTCGGGCTTATCGGTGTCAGCGGATCAGGCAAAACAACAATCGGCAGGATCATCGGTGGTGTGGTACAGCCCACTTCTGGAAGGGTACTCGTTAGGACAGGGGATGAGTGGATTGATATGCGTACACCCGGCGAGCATGGAAAAGGAAAGGTCACGGCATATCTTTCGATGCTCCATGAAGAGTACAGCCTCCACCACCAGTCAACGGTATATGAGAACCTGACATCCTCGATCGGGCTTGCAATGCCGGATGAGGTGGGGGGAGAGCGGGTGTTGAAGGTTTTGAAAGCTGTCGGGATGGCTGAAAATAGGATCGATGAGATACGCTTCCTCTATCCAGATTCACTGAGTGAGGTTGAGAGGCGTATGGTTGCGATGGCACAGGCACTTATGAGCGAGCCGTACATCCTGATACTCGATGATCCTGTCGTGAAACCAGATCTAATACGATCAATCCTCAAATCCAGGGAGGAGCTTGGACAGACATATCTTGTAATCTCCCATGATCATGCGTTCATCCAGGCGATCGCTGACCGGGTGATGCTCCTGAGAGATGGGAAGACAATCTCGATCGGTGAACCAGAAAAGATTGTTAAACTCTTCAACGAGCTTGAAAGTCCGATGGGATGTGGGTGATCAAAAAATATATATGCTCAAGGAGTGATTGTTGAACGAGGGTTTTTACCATGTCTGTCAAGGTTGCTATCAATGGTTTTGGGAGGATAGGGCGGAACGTCTTCAGAGCCGCCATGGGGAATTCTGCGATCGAAATTGCTGCGATAAATGATTTAACAGATCCAAAGACGCTTGCACATCTCTTGAAGTATGATTCAGTTCATGGCACGCTCGAACCTGAGGTCAAAGCAGAGGAAGATGGTTTAACAGTCGATGGAAAATTTGTGAAGGTCTTATCTGAACGAGATCCTGCAAGCCTGCCCTGGAAGGAGATGGGGATAGATGCAGTCGTTGAGTCAACGGGTTTTTTCACCGCACGTGAGGGTGCATCGAAACATCTCGATGCAGGTGCAGGCAAGGTCATCATCTCAGCCCCTGCCAAGAACCCGGACGCCACGATCGTGATCGGTGTGAACGATGATATATACGATCCAGAGAAGCATAACATCATCTCGCTCGCATCCTGCACAACCAACTGCCTGGCGCCAGTAGCAAAGGTCCTTAACGATTCATTCGGGATCGAGAAGGGACTCATGACAACCGTTCACTCGTATACAAACGATCAGCAGCTTTTAGATTTCCCGCACAAGGATCTAAGACGTGCAAGAGCTGCGGCTGCTTCGATCATACCAACAACAACTGGAGCAGCGGTTGCGGTCACGCTTGTACTTCCTGAACTTACGGGTAAGCTCGATGGTATGGCGATGCGTGTTCCTGTCACAAATGTCTCTGTCGTTGACTTTGTTGCAAGGGTTGGAAGGTCAACAACGGTAGAGGAGGTTAACGCAGCCCTTAAAGCGGCAGCAGATGGAAGCATGGCAGGGATACTGGATGTCTGTGATTTACCGCTCGTATCGATAGATTACCTCGATAACAAGCACTCATCTATCGTTGATTCATCGCTTACGAATGTAATAGATGGAGACCTTGTAAAGGTGATCTCCTGGTACGACAATGAATGGGGATACTCGTGCAGGGTCGTTGATATGCTGGATAGCCTCTAAGGGGTTATCCGATTTCAGGGCCCGTGGTCTAGCTGGTTATGACATCGCCTTCACACGGCGGGGATCCTGAGTTCAAATCTCAGCGGGCCCATGCTATCTTCAAGGAAGTTCTCAAACGAGTAAAGCCGGATGAAAGTGAAGTCAGACGTCTTTCTCGTTTTGCTCATTTTATCATGAAAAAGGTGCATGATGCAGCAGAAGAGCTTTCGATCGATATAGAAGATGTGATGCTCGTCGGGTCTGCTGCCCGCGGGACATGGGTTTCTGGTGAACACGATGTGGATCTATTCATGCTCTTTGAACCGCCCCAGATGAGGGCTGAGCTTGAACTCAACGGGATTGAGGTTGGAAAACGGGTGGTGAGTAAGGACTACAGCGATGAGGAGTTTAACTGTATCGCTTACGAGAAGGAGTATGCAGAGCATCCCTACATCAAGGCGGTCTTTGGGGATGCTGCTGGATCAAGGTATGCGGTTGATATTGTACCATGTTTCGCGGTTCAGGATCCATCCAGGATTGAGTCTGCGGTCGACAGGACGCCATTTCACAATCGATATATCCTCTCAAAGATAAAAGGACTCGAGGATGAGGTTCTGCTTTTAAAGCAGTTCATGCGTGGTATCGGGGTTTATGGATCTGAACTCAGATTGCAGGGTTTTTCTGGTTACCTTACAGAGCTTCTTATTATAAATTATGGTTCATTTCTGGATGTGCTCAAGGAAGCATCAATCTCATGGAAGAAAGGAATGATAATCGATATCGAATCGCATGGAAATTATGAAGATAATGACCCGCTCATCGTGATAGACCCTGTCGATCCGATGCGAAACGTCGCAGCCGCCCTGTCAATCGATAACTTTGCGAGATTCATCGACGGTGCCGCTCGATTCCTCGATGACCCATCGATCGATTTCTTCTTCCCACCCCAGGTTGAGGGAATTTGTAGCGATGAGTTTTGCTCGATCCTGACTGAACGGGGAACAAGAATGTTATTTGTCGTCTTTGATGCCCCACCGCTCGTCGAGGATATACTCTTTCCCCAGCTTAGGCGCTCGGCAGAGGCTGCGGTTGAGCTTCTGCAACGGGAGGGGTTCAGCATTCATCGGGAGGCTATATGGGCAGAGAAGGAGCATGCCGTTATACTCCTCGAGCTTGAGGTCTCAGAACTTCCCAGGATAAAGAAGCATATTGGACCTCCTGTCTGGAATCACAAACATGCCTCGAAGTTCAGATCAAAGTATCAGGATGCGAGGTTTGGAATCTACATCGAGGATGGGAGGTATGTGGTCGATATTGAGAGAAGATATACATATGCAGGGGATTTTTTGGATGCAAAATTACGCGAGACCTCGCTTGGAAAGAACCTTAAAAATGCACCTTTTAGAATTTTCGAGGATGAAGCGATCTTGAATGTCTTAAGATCAAATAAGGAGTTTGGGATCTTTTTGAGACGATACTTTGCTAAAAAATGCTGAATGGTACCTGTGAAAGACGGTACAGTTCACGTTATTCCGCATATTTATATCCTGAGAATAAGTTGGTTAAGATGATACGAAGCTTCACGCATCACGATATCGAAAGGATACTGGAGATTGAGGCACAATCTTTCCCGAAGTCAGCCTATAACAGGATCACGTTCATCTATTTCTCGAAGCTCTACCCTGATTCATTTCTGGTCTATGAAAAAGACGAGAAGGTCTGCGGATACATCATATTCGATCGAAAGAACGGTCATATCTTCTCGATCGCGGTCGATCCTGAATACAGGCGAATGGGGATGGGACAGGCGCTTGTAAGATGGGTATCTCGTAAATGTGACAGGATGTGGGTTGAGGTGCGTTTGAGCAATGAGGTTGCAAAGGCATTTTACAAAAAGTTGGGATTTGATGATAGGAGATATTTAAGATGGGTATAGCCAATCTGGTTGATGAGATAAAAAGCTGCAGGAAATGCAGGCTATCTGAGACGAGAAAAAATGCTCTCTGCGGTGAAGGAGATCTAAATGCAGATCTAATGCTGATAGCTCAGGCACCTGGAGAACGGGAGGATAACGAGGGGAGAATGTTCATTGGACCTTCGGGAAAAGTCCTGGATAAGTTACTCAAGATCGCCAAAATCGATAGAGGGGAGATCTACATGACAAATCTCATCAAATGTATGCTACCTGGATACAGAAGACCCAGGCCCGATGAGATTGAGATCTGTGGTAGATACGTGGATCAGGAGATAGAGCTGATAGACCCAGTGATACTGGCTCCGCTGGGCTATTATGCAACGAGATACACCTTTGAACGTTACGGGCTTTTGCTGCCAGCCAAAGGAGAATTCCACAGGGTTTTTGGTGAGATTTTTCTATCCGATGATGGCTCAAGCAAGATAATCCCGCTACAGCATCCTGCCGCGCTTCTTTATAACCCATCGATCGAGGAGGAGATGATAAGAAACTACCGTAAGGCGGGTTTGTTGATGAAAGCCTGCAGGTAAAGTTATTACTCCGACCTTTTTCTTCGCTTCACGAAGTATCCCACAAAAAGTACCACTGCCAGAGATAGGAGCGGGTCAATCGCTGGCATAACAGCACGTTCTGTTGTAATCTCAAAATAAGCCGATGCCTCATCCTGCTTGCCACTTATCAGATCCTCTACAGTAACCAGAACCCTGTATCGACCCTTACCAAGCCAGGATGTGTCATAGCTTGATGATGCCCAGATCCGGTCAGGCGGTGTCTCATCCACCTCATGGAACTCAACGGGTTCATGATTGTAAAAGACGCTCTCACCTGCCTCATCAAGTATATCGATCGAGTGTTCAAGCCATACCTCATGCCCCTCATCTGAACCCTGGAGTGCAAAGTTTGTGATATCGTAGTAGATGAGGATCACATCACCAGACGCATATCTGGTATCTGCTCGCTCAATAAAGCTTCCATCATCGGTTATATTCTCACAGAATGCAATTCTTCCGATATGAATGCCCTCTCGCATATCTTTGAAGTTTGCAGAGACATCGATCACATAGACTGTATCAGATGCTTTATAGGCGAGATCGCTCCCCCCTGCATAGATGCTCTTTGTCGCATCAAGAACCATCCAGGCACCGTACTCATCCTCAATAAAGTAGACGGTGAGCGGGGTGTTGTAGTATGCTCTCACAGCATCTCGCACCTTTTCACACCTCGCCTCATCACCTACAAAGACGGCTGCAAACATGTGGTCATCGGTTAGATATATCCTGCCTGTCCCACCGATCGCCTCGATCATCGCTGCAATGAGTATTGCATAATCGTCGCAGTCCCCGCGCCGTCGATGAAGCGTCTCTGTTGGTGTCTGCCAGTACTCTTCTTCTGGTGGATCTGAGACATACTCGATACTTTCTGAGACGTGATCAAAGATCGAGCAGACCTGGTAGATATTGTACTCGCCAGGATAGGCTGTTGCAGCAGATACTGCTTCATCGCGAAGATCTGAGCCAAGCGGAAAGATCAGATCGTTCACCTTCTCGAATTTTATCCCACGATCGAGAATATATTCTGGATTACCGCTCGGTACACTTCCCTCCACTGTAAGTGTCATGGGATCGAGGTAGACCGTCCCATAGTCATACCAACGCCCCCTCCCCTTTGCAAGTATCGAGACCGCGATCCTGACAGAAACCGAATCGACGTCAGGTATGAATGTTGTTGCCATCCCAAGATACCGTTCCTCTCCAGGATGAACCGTGATGCCGGTAGCTTCAAGCCCACCTGGTTTTAGGCCGTATCCGTAAACGAAGAGATCATCATCCCCCCGGTTCTCAAGATATACCTTCACAGCCCCCTTTGATCTGGCAAGAAATGTCCGATACTCAACCCTTGTGTAGATATTGTATCCCGGCTCATGAGAAGAGCTTGCTTCTGGTTTATCCTCAAACCTATCCTGATATGCCGGGATTGCAGGCTCAACCGGAGATAGATCTGCTGATGCCATCTGGAACGTCTGGATGATGACCAGTGCGATAATCCCAAGTCTACTCAAGGCTCTTAACAAGTTCTTCCTTGATATTTTTGATTGCATCTATCGCATCCCCCCCTGTATCAAGCGGTGAGTATCCATTAAGGTCCGCCTTCACAAAATTCGTATCATACGGGATTGAGCCAAGGATCACAAGCCCCATCTCTTCTATCTTTTCCCTGACCACATCACTCCCTCCCACATCCTTGTTTATCACAGCAGCGATATTCACAATCCCGATATCGCCTGCAAGCTTCTTAATACGTGATAGTGTCTCAACAGATCGCATACCTGGCTCAACAACGACGATCATAAGATCTACATTCTTTGTTGTCCCCCTCCCGAGGTGTTCGATCCCTGCCTCCATATCGAGTATCACAAATTGCTCTTTTATGATGATGTGCCGCAGAAGTGCCCTCAAAAACGAAGATGCGGGGCATACACATCCGCTACCACCAAGTTCGATCGTACCCATCGTCAAGAGCTTCACACCATCCTTATTCTCAACCCCGTACCTATCAAGGATATCGTTGACCTTCGGGTTGATCTTGAAAATCCCACCAGGCTCTCCTGCACGCTCTGCTATGAGATTTTCGAGCGTTGAGATCGGTGTTGGGTTTTCCCTCATTCCCAGGGCTGATGCGAGGTTCATATCAGGATCAGCATCGATGGCTACAACGTCTCTCCCCTCCTGTGCGAGCAGTCTTGCGAGTGTGCCTGCCAGCGTTGTCTTTCCAACTCCCCCTTTTCCCGTGATCGCGATCTTCATAGGTAGAGTATGGGTGCGAGGGGATAAAAAAATAGATGGTGAGGGGAAAAATTAGCGCCTCGATATGTAGATCCTCAGTCCCAGAAGCAGTAGAAGCAGTATGAGAATAAGTGCAATAATCCCAGCTGAGACCCCTTTTTCCTTGGCTGCTGATCTTACAGATTCGATTACCGAAGTGGTACTTTCAGTTTCTTCTGTTACGAAGAATAGCCTTGCAAGTTGTGTATCTGGGATTGTAACCCTGTAAGTCCCTGTATTTTTTTCTGTTATATTGAAATAGACGGTCTCGGTCTGAAGGTACCTGAGCGAAAGGTTCTTCTCACCCACAGGCTCTCCATTTATCTCAATCAGGATTGTACCATTTCCAGTCTGACCCTGATTCTGCACGGTTACACCGATCGGCACCGTCTCATTTACACGTACCTGTATCTTTTCAATATCAAGCGATTTCACGACGAAGTTGGTTGGAAGCTCGGATGATGCCTCTTCTGCACCCTCCATCGAGACGTTCAGGATGGCATCGATCGGCACATTTGCTACATTTGAAGATGGGGATGTGATACGAATATGGTGCTCTCCCTCTTCCTGTGGTGGGATGACAAAATCGACCATTTCAGTTGAATAAGGCTCAACCGCAACCTTGGAAACCCCTGCGGTTCTATTATCGAGGACAAAGATGACCTCAACCTCCCCCCCATCTGTAAAGGTATTTGTGACGTTGACGGTGAGATAGGACTCTTCTGCTGGTGCAACAACGCCAGGTAGCAGACGAAGATCGGAGATAACAAACCGGTCTGGCGGATACACACTTGCGCGGTGATCGATATAGAACGGTTGTTCCCTGAACTTCATGACGACCTTTGATGTCGAGAGCGGGTTTACGAATCCCGCCTCTGTGTTATCATCATCGTCATCTCCAAGATCCCAGAAGTCATCCCAGTAGTCCTCATCACCTATATGGTCCACATAGTTATATTCATACTGCATGATCTTTGTAAAGTTTGTACGATCATAGACAAATGCCTTGATCCTGTATGTTCCATCGATCCAGTCATCTGGGATCTGTTTTTCATAGACGACGTAGGTGTTCTGATCATATCCAACCTTCCTGACCTCCACCCGATCCCATGATACGATATGTCCCATTGGATCTGTGATAATAAATATGAAATCAACGAGTATGAACCTTGCATGGCTCACGTCCAGTGCATCGGCATATACCATCAGCGTTGAGCCCTGTGGGAATCGATCGTTCCAGTGAGGTTCAAACTTCTTGAAACCGTCAACCTTCTTCACGATATCAAGCTGAGGGTATGATTTTATCTCAGACGCGAGTGATGCATACTCGCCTGTTTCATTGAAACCTGTGATGCTGGCTGATGCTGGTATACCAGAGCAGGATAGCAAGTATAATACCAGTATCATCACGATTATCGTCTTTTTCATCTTCTCACTATTTTTTATACTGCAAGCTTTTATTAGTCTTTCGAATTTTTATTAGCGATATTTGGAGATGTAAGGCTTTCAGGATCGAGGATCGATTCAAGCACCTCTTCATCCAGTATACCCTCCTCAATAATCACCTCACGTATCGTTTTGCGGCATGCAAGTGCCTTCTTTGCAACCTCTGCGGCTTTATCATATCCGATGTATGGATTTAAGATCGTGGCGAGTGCAATACTGTTATTAAAGAACTCTTGACAGCGTTTTTTATTCGCTGTTATACCATCCACGCATTTTGCTGCCATCACTGTTCCGATCCTTGATAGAAGCTTCATCGAGTCGATTACACAGTATGCGATAATCGGCATGTGAGTGTTTAGATCGAGCTGCCCTGCCTGTGCTGCATTTGAAACTACGAGATCATTTCCCTGTATCATGAAACATGCCATATTCACAGCCTCGAGTATCGATGGGTTGACCTTTCCTGGCATAATCGATGATCCAGGCTCAACAGCTGGTATCACGATCTCATAAAGCCCGGTTCTTGGACCTGAACCCATCAACCTGAGATCATTTGCGATCTTATTGATATCAAGGCTCGTAAGCTTCAGGATCGAGGATAGGTGGGCGAGATCTGTCAAAAACTGTGTGATCTCGATGCCATCATCTGGAACCTTAAAATCGATGCCCGTGATCGCTGATATTTCGGCGATTACATCCCTCCTGAACGCTGGATATGTGTTTATCCCTGTTCCAACCGCGTTACCCCCGACGCCAAGATAGCTCAAGATCGCTTTCACACCCTCAAGACGGGATATATCCTTCTCAATCGCTGTGTGATAAGCATTAAATTCCTGGCCAAGTGTGATCGGAACTGCGTCCTGAAGATGCGTCCTCCCTGACTTGATAACACCTTTAAATTCATCTGATTTATCCTTCAGGCTTATGCTGAGATCTTTAAGCGAACCTATCACACCACCCATCAATCGGAGTGCGGTTATACGGATCGCTGCGGGGATCACGTTGTTCGTTGACTGACCCATATTGAGATCATCGTTTGGATGAACCACTGTTCTATCACCTTTCTTACCACCGAGTATCTCTGCTGCTCTGTTTGCGATAACCTCATTCATATTCATGTTTGTAGAGGTTCCTGAACCTGCCTGAAATATATCAAGTGGGAACTGTCCGGCGAACTTCTCATCCCCCTCAATCAGTTCAAGACACGCTTTTTGAATTGCATCCGCCTTTCTTTCATCGAGAAGTCCACGCCGGTGGTTTGCTCTTGCTGCAGCAAGCTTTATAATCGCCAAAGACTCGATAAATTCAACCTGAAACCTTTTATCAGAGATTTTAAAGTTCTCAAGTGATCTTGTCGTGTGAATCCCGTAGTATGCATCCTCTGGAACTTCCATTTCACCGAGTGAGTCCCGTTCGATCCTGGCACACATCATGTAAAGATTCTCCCATGAACTTTTATACTTTGCTCTTTTATATGGGTTGATGGATAGTTCTATTTGTAGTTCCTTTATCTCACATCCATTGATTAAACAGGGAGAAATAGAAGTACGGGACTATCAACTAACCCTTTCAGAGATCGCAAAAGAGAAATCCACACTTGTCGTTCTTCCAACAGGACTTGGAAAGACGGTTATCGCACTTCTGGTTCTGGTAGACAGGCTTAATACACTGGATGGAAAGGTACTTTTTTTATCGCCTACAAAACCACTTGTTGAGCAGCACGCCGCATTTCTCAGAAATGTTCTCACCATAGAAGAGGATGAAATATTCGTTGCAACAGGGGAGATTTCGCCTGAGAAAAGGGTTGAAAACTGGAAAAAAGCGAAGATCATCGTTGCAACGCCACAGGTCATCGAAAACGATCTTTTAACACGGAGAATCAATCTCAGGGATATCGTTCTTGTAATCTTCGATGAATGCCACAGAGCGCATGGAAACTACGCTTATGTCTATATCGCCTCCCGTTACCGCGAAGATGGCAAAAACAGGCTTGTTCTTGGGATTACGGCATCTCCTGGCAGCAGTGCAGCGAAGATACAGGAGGTATGTGAGAACCTTGGGATAGAGCAGGTCGAGATCAGGAGTGAGGATGATCCCGATATTTTACCCTACATCTTCAGAAAGGAGATCGAATGGGTCAGGGTTGAACCTCCCCGTGAGATCGTGCAGCTCAAAGCTTTACTCGATGAACTATTTCTCGATCGTGTGAGAAAGCTTGCTGACGTGGGTTTTCACCTCTATAAGGGTAAGAAAACGTCAACGATGGAGCTTCTTGAACTTCAGTCACGGATTCAGGCTAGGTTGCGAGAGCAGCAGCATCCAAGGTTCTACAGGGCAGCATCCCTTGAGGCAGAACTTTTGAAGATCCGGCATGCGATCGATCTTGTTGAGACCCAGGGGGTAGATGCACTTAGAAAGTATTTCAAGCGTCTCCTGAATGAAGCAAACTCCAGAGCAGCAACAAAAGCCTCAAAACGGCTGATACGCGATCCGATGTTTATCAGAGCGCTGAACATGGCAGAAGAACTCGATCTTGAGCATCCAAAGCTCAAACGGCTCACAGGAATCGTTGAGCGCGAGATCAGGCGAAAACCAGAATCACGTATAATCATCTTCACGAACTTCAGAGATAGCGCCGAGATGGTGAGATCGGCACTTGAGGAGATTGAGGGTGTTCGGCCCCTGCGGTTCATCGGTCAGGCATCACGTATGGGAGATAAAGGGCTATCGCAGAAGAAACAGGTTGAACTGATCGAGAAGTTCAAGGCAGGTGTGTACAATGTGATGGTCGCAACATCTGTGGCTGAGGAAGGACTTGATATACCGATGGCTGATCTTGTAATCTTCTATGAGCCTGTACCTTCTGAGATAAGAAACATCCAGCGAAGAGGACGTACCGGAAGAAGAAGGGCAGGTAGAATCATAATCCTGATCACAAGAGAAACAAAGGATGAGGCATACTACTGGATAAGCAGGCAGAAAGAGCGGATGATGAAGAAGGGGATGGATGAGATCAAGCATAACGAGTCTGATTTTCTTGATCCAGGAGTGCCAGAGGAGGATGGACAGGAGATCGAACGAGAAGAAGGCCCTCTCGTTTTTGTGGATAACCGCGAGACGCGTTCTCAGGTTGTGAAATCACTTGAAAGGCTTGGTTGCAAACTTAATTTCAAAAAACTTGAAGTTGGAGATTATGTTGTGAGTGAGCGGGTCTGCATCGAGCGAAAGAGCGCGGAAGATCTTGTGGATTCGCTCGTCGGCTCTGATACAAACATATTTGAGCAGCTTGGAAATCTCAGACGGGAATATGAGCGACCAATTCTTATAATCGAAGGAGATGTGCTTCATAAAACAGAGCGGGTTTCTGAGAATGCGATAAAAGGTGCGATCGTCTCGATTGCTGTTGATTTCTCAATCCCGATACTCTACACCCGTGATGGGAGTGATACAGCTAATTTAATCGCGCAGATTGCAAAGCGGGAGCAGGATAGATCTAAGCGGTCTTTCAGTCCTCATTCAAAGAAGTCATCCCGAAGCCTGAAGGAGGAACAGGAGTATGTCATCTCTTCGATCTCAAATATAGGTCCTGTATCTGCGCGAAATCTTTTGAAACACTTTGGATCTGTCGAGAATGTGATAAATGCAACGGTAGATGAACTTGTGAAGGTTGAGCGGATCGGAAAGGTTACGGCAGGAAAAATACGGGAGATTGTAGGGGCAAAGTATGAGTAAAGCTCAGGATAGTGCGGAGAAACACCGTTCAATCAGCATAGCCGAGTTCTTTGAGAAGAACAGGCAGATCCTTGGGTTTGACTCAAAAACACGTAGTCTCCTGACCTGTGTCAAAGAAGCGGTTGATAACGCGCTTGATGCGTGCGAGGAGGCTGAGATCCTTCCAGATATCTTTGTTGTAATTAAGAAGGTTGGTAAGACAAGATACCGGATAAGCGTCGAGGATAATGGCCCGGGGATTGAAGAGGCATCTCTTCCACGCGTATTCGCAAAACTCCTCTATGGTTCACGCTTTCATGCGATAAAACAGAGCAGGGGGCAGCAGGGGATAGGGATCTCTGCAGCGGTTCTTTATGCCCAGATAACAACAGGTAAGCCGATAAATGTGATCTCGAGAAGAGGTATAGCTGATGATGCGAGCTACTTCGAACTCATGATCGATACACTGAGAAACGAACCTGCGATCATCAAGTCATCAAAGATCGAGTGGGATAGACCGCATGGCACGCGAGTTGAACTCGAGATCGAGGGGGCATACATAAGGGATAAACGGCGATCAGTCTTTGAATACCTGAAAGAGACGGCGATTGTAAATCCACACGCAAGACTGCACCTCGTAGAACCTGATGGTACCCAGATACACTTTGAGCGAGGTGTGAGCACGCCACCACCAAAGCCGGTAGATACGAAGCCTCATCCAGATGGTGTACAGATCGGGGTTCTGATGCGGATGCTCGGCATGACTGCAGAGAAAGATCTTGAATCCTTCCTCAAAAATGAGTTTTCAAGGATTGGAAAGAAGACTGCAGATACAATCCTTGAGAACGCAGGACTTTCTGGAGGGAAAAAACCACAAAGATTATCTCACGATGATGCAACGCGTCTGCTTGATGCGTTCAGATCAGTAAAACTCATCGCACCCACGCCTGATTGTCTCTCACCGCTCGGAAATGATCTGATCGTTAAGGGAATCAAGAAGGAGTATAAGGTTGATTTTATAAAAACGGTAACGAGAAAGCCTGCTGTTCATGCTGGAGATCCTTTCATCGTTGAGGTTGCACTCTGCTATGGGGGAGAGCTTTCATCAGACGACCGTGTAAAGATTCTTCGATATGCCAATCGTGTCCCACTACTCTACCAGCAGGGTGGGTGTGTGATCACGCATTCTGTAGAACAGGTTGACTGGAAGAGGTACGGGATAAAACAGGTATCTGGTGGTTTTCCTGTTGCACCCCTCCTTATTATGGTGCACGTTGCATCGACGAACATCCCCTTTACCTCAGAATCAAAAGATGCGATAGCGGATATACCTGTTATTGCAGGCGAGATCACTCTTGCGTTGAAGGATCTTGGGCGATCACTTAAAGCTTTTCTCTCAAAAGAAGCCACGCTCAAGAAGAGGCGAGAGAAGGAGATGGTAATTGCAAGACTGCTACCCCTCATATCAGCCAGGATCGCATCGATACTCGGGGAGGATGAGCCTGATATTCAACCCGTCATCGCAAAGATAATGAACAAGCTCCTCGTAAAGAAAGCTGTGCTCGTGGATGATCATGATACAATCGTTACGATAGAGGTTACAAACTTCACAGATCAGGTGCTGGACTTCAGGATCCACGATCTTACCGCATCGAAGCCCGTGGAGGCAGATCATGATCCAACAGTTGTTGAACTCGGGAGTGAGTACGATCTTCTATGGAAGATCCACCTGGGTGCGCGGGAGGGAACAGTTTTAAGATATAAATGCAGTGATTATATCGATCGAGCGGTAATAGTGGAAGGAGTCGATGATGTGATAAGTATTATGGGGTGATTTTATAGAGCTTAAGAGTATAAAGAAGCATTTTGGAATTGCCCTGCTCATCTTTCTTCTATCGATCATTGCAGGGTATATCTATGGTGCGCTTTTTCCTGAAAGTCTGGAGGGTGTATTCGCTGAATGGGGTCCCATCCTTGAATGGCTACAGAACGCAACCTCGATCGAGATCTTCCTTCTCATATTCATAAATAACTCGATAAAAAGCTTCATTATCCTGATTTTAGGCGTGGGTTTTGGTCTGATACCCGCACTCTTTCTCGCATACAACGGCATCTTCATCGGGCTTGCTGTCTACCTCATGAAAGAGTCGGTGGGCTGGGGCACTGTTATGCTTGGGCTTATGCCGCATGGTATCATCGAGATTCCTGCAATTCTCCTGGCAGCAGCAGTGGGTTTGAGACTCGGGGATATCATCTCACAAACAATATTTAGAAAAGCGCATTTTGATATAAAATCTGAGTTCATAGACGCGCTCGGGATCTTTTTATGGGTTATTCTGCCGATGCTTTTTATTGCAGCGCTTATCGAGGCGTTTGTTACATCACAACTTATAGGAGGAATCTAAAGAATGGAATGGATGGGGATTGTTGTTGCGGTTGGAGCTGTTATACTCGATAGTGATGATCGGGTGCTTCTCGGCAGACATAAACCAGAGCGGAAAGGTTTCTGGGCTGGAAAATGGATCTGTCCTGGCGGAAAGCTCAAAGAGGGTGAACGAATTGAGGAGGGGATACATAGAGAGGTTTTTGAGGAGACACACCTTAAGATCGAGCTTATGCGTGCGCTTCCACCTTTTGAGCGGATCGTGATGGATGAGACCGGGGAGGGTGTGGTACTCCATGTAATTTATATCGATTATACAGCCATGCTTGTCGGCGGCGAGCTTCGAGCTGACTCCGATCTCGGAGAGGTAATATGGGTCTCATGCGATGAACTAAAAGGGATCTGGGCCGAACTTCACGAGGATACGAGGATACTTCTTACAAATGCTCGTCTATGTGACTGGATGGAAGGTGCGTGACCCGTTACTTTGAGGTTGTACGCCGATGCGGTGCGGCAAGACTCGGAAAGCTCGAGCTTGAAGAGAAGATTAAGACGCCATATATTATCACCTCAGATTCGCTTAGTAAAGGGAAATTTGTAATTCCTCCAGAAGATGTCCATATACTTAAAGCCGCAAAATTACTTGATAATGATTCAAGGAAGCTCATATCAACCATCACAAAGATCAGGGATAAGATACCACCTGATACAGCCCTGTACACACCCGCACTTGCAAGACCAGAGAATCTTGCACTTCTCATCTATCTCGGCGTGGATCTTGTAGATGATATAATTCCAACCATACAATCGTATCAGGGGATATATTTAACACGAGAGGAAGAGATTGAGCTGAACGAGCTTAAAGATCTGCTCTGCCCATGCAAAGTTTGCAGCAGCCATTCAATAGATGAGATGAGGGATGATGAGAGCTTTGAGCTTCTGCTTGCACATAACCTTGCAATTTTCAAGACAGAGTGTGAGGTGATACGCCACAGGATAGCAAACGGCTGTATGCGGGAGTATTTTGAGTATAAATGCAGGTTGAAACCGTATCTCACCGAGGCACTGAGACTCCTGGATCATGAATACAACTACCTTGAGCGAAGAATACCCATAGTGAGAAGACGAGAGCTTATCGTATCATCGATAGAGTCCTTAAACCGTGTTGAGGTCAGAAGATTTATCGAACGGGTTAAAACTCGGTATAAGCCACATGCTGGTGTGCTTCTCCTTTTGCCATGCTCAAAAAGAAAGCCATACTCGAGATCAAAGACGCACAGGCAGATAATCGATATGCTAAAAGGAAAGAGATCCCGCCTGCATGAGGTGATCCTTACATCCCCTTTGGCACTTGTTCCGAGAGAGCTTGAGCTTATATATCCTGCAGCACACTACGACACACCTGTTACAGGCAGATGGTTTGAAGAAGAGCTTAATTTGATCAGAGAATCACTCACATCACTTCTTGAGCGAGGGGATTATCATGATATGATCGTTCATGTAAGTGGAGACCTGATCGAGGTTTGCAGAGAGGTTGGAGAGGAGTTTGAGATCGAACTGCATACCACGGTCGAGGAGGGGCGGGAACTCTCGCATATATCACTTGATAACCTCAGATCAAAGGTTGCAGAACTCGTGACCCCTGATGTACCGCAGGTTATAACAAAGCGTGATATTGTATCAGATACACTCGACTATCAGTTTGGGACAGGGGCAGGTGAACTCTTCCTTGAAGGGGATATTGAGATAAAAGGTCGGATTGGATCCTGTAGCGTCTTTGATCGTAGAAATAATGTGGCTCTCGGCAGGATGATACCAGACTATGGGTTTATGGCATTGACGGTGGAGGGGGCAGGGCGTCTTCTTGATCTTGGAACGTATCAGGTTGAGATCGATGATTTCATTCCCAGGGGATCTGTGCTTGCACCTGGTGTTATTGTGGCAGATTCTCAGATTAGACCAGGAGATGAGGTCTTAATCTGTGGAGAGAAGGTATTTGGATGCGGAAAGGCTGTTATGTCAGGATGGGAGATGGAGGAGGCAAACAGGGGTATTGCTGTGGAGGTGAGGGGGGTTCGGGTGGAATAAACTCTGTATTCTGCGATCACTTCAAAATAGGGGCTCTTCTCAAGGAGGTCACCCTTCTCGGCGTAAACCTCGGCCGGACATGGGTTACCACATATATGCCTGTAAACTCATATTCCAGCCCCATGGGGAAATGTGCCCCGGTACGTCCAACCCCTGATGTGAGATGGTTAAAAAATCTACAACAGTTTCGCATTAAATTGTGCTATTATCCAGCAGATTTGCAACATACAATCGAGAGGAATCTTTAAGTAGTTTGCAAGTTAACCGACACACGTCATTATTAGAGGATGATAAGTATGAGTGTTGGACAGGAGTTGCTGAATGTTCCATTTGGCGAGATGATAAAGGAGATGGCGCTTGCTATCGCAGAGAGCCAGCAAGCACTGGATATGAACTCGATTGAGGTTGCACAGGCACTTGCCGAGACAGAACTACCGGCTGGTAGTGTTATTCTTGCGATCGAGCAACCTGTTGATGAGGATGGAAATCCCACCGGGTCGCCCACGCTTGTGAGAAATGATGACCCGATGAACCTGTTGACATATGGGCTCCAGCCACGATTTTATGAGTTCACAGAGTCGATCATCGAGGTTAAGATGACAATATCGATGAAAATTGAGCGATCAACCGAGAAAGAGTATAAAAAGGAGTTCAAGTTCAAGAATAAAACCACGTTTGAGAGCAGTTTCAAATCGAGTGGTCTGGCAAGTTTCTTATTTGGAAAGGCTTCTGCCAAGCTCAAGTCAGAGACCACGGTTGCATATGCTTCAACCTTTAATGCAAAGTACAAATCCAAGTACACGTTCTCTGAGACAGGAACGAGCCTGCTCAGGACGACCTTGAAGCCAGTGCCTCCACCAGATCGGGCTGTGCCAACGATCAAGATACAGGAAGCTTCGAGTTCACCACCTTCGTAATCACCCCTTTTTTACATCCCTGAGGAGCGGGATCTATGGTAGATAAGGACGAGAAGAAGGTGATCGTTGAGGCGCTTGTAGCTCCACTTGGCAGTATCCTCAGGTCTGTTGGGATCTCACTTGCAGAGGCGCAGCATGCACTTGATGAGAACTCGATTGCAACACAGAAGGCGATCGATCTTGCAGTTAAGAGTGGCGAGCTTGAGTACGATATAGAGGCGCCATGGTATCACTTTCCCGAGGTCAATCTTGAACTCAAGATGGCACTCTCAATGAAGGCAGAGGCAGAGGTTGATAAAAAAGGGAAGGTGCGAGGATACAGACCGACCCTATTATCGGCACCGATAAATGCGGCTTACAAGAACACCTACAACTATGATGTCAGAGGTTCAAGCCAGATAACGGCAAAGATCGTCTCAATACCGCCTGCATCAAAGACTAAGGAAGAATGACGTGGTTAGGATGGCAGAGGACTACAGGAAAAAATATGAACAGCTTCACAGGGATTTCACCGCAAAGGAAGCAGAGATTAGCGAGCTTAAAACCCAGATAAAAAGACTTCAACTTGAACGCCCAAAGATCCCACCAGATCGCCTCGTTTCAAGCTTTGGAGATGCACTTGAGAAGATGCAGGCCACGCTCTCAGAGAAGCGCACGCGTGTCAAGTATCTTGTCAGTGATATGGAGGTTGAGCTGAAGGCAAATGTAACATTCAACGAGGATAAGAACGAGATAGCCTACCAGCTTCCAAAGCTCGATGACACCCTGCCCCCTGAAAACCTGAGCACGATCCGATTCAGGATAAAGATGCTCCCAAGAGAGGAAGTATCCGGTGAAGAGGTCTTTGGCTATGACGAGGTCCCGAACCTCATAGGTCTCACACTCGATGCAGCAAAGCAACAGATAACATCGAGGAATTTCACGGTTGGTGAAATCAGCTACAGAAGAAATGACCAGGTCGAGCCAGGCACTGTTCTCTCCCAGATCCCATCTCCGCTCTCACTCGCACCCCCAGAAAGTCCTGTTGACATAACGGTTTCAGAACTCGCTCTAAAGCTGACAAAGGTCCCGAACCTCATCGGAATCCCACTCGATGATGCAGAAAAACTCTTAAAATCAGTTAGCCTGGAAAAAGGCAGGGTGACAGAAGAAAAGAGCGAATCACCACCCGGGACCGTGATAAGCCAGAGCATCGAGGCCGGTAAAGAGATTGAGGCTGGATCCACGATAGATCTCGTGATCTCGGCAAAAAGAAGAAGAAATATCTCTCGATATAAGAAACATCAGATATATCCAAAGAGACGGATCAGCAGAGATCTGAAAGTTGTAAAATGAGCCTTGAAACATCTATCGTCTGGCTGAACGAGCCTCTCACACCAAAAAAGGTTGAGGCGTTCACACGAGCAGTGGTTGACCGCGGCGGCAGAATCGAGCTTGCAGCAACCAGAGGCGCATTCATCATAAGCATCGACCACACCTTCATCGACGAACTCAGAGCAATGCCAGGCGTGAAGCTCATCGGCGGCGTTGAGATACGCCCGCGAAAAGTGCCTGTCATCAATAAACCTCTCCGTGTAGG
>JAOQII010000088.1 GCA_026134025.1 Candidatus Syntropharchaeum sp. | reverse complement strand
GGGGTGGTGTTGTGGAAAATATTATGTGTGATGGGGGATCTGCGGAAAGTGGGATAAAAGGAGATGGTCTGAGTATATAATTACGCAAGAGGTCTATACTTTTTGTTTTCGGGCATCTTCGTCTCCAGCGTACGGATCTTCCTATTTTAGATGCACTCGCTTATCTCCGATCTATCACGCCCTTGGTACTCGGGATCGAGTCCTGTTTTCTCGGGTCGATCAGTGTTGCCCTATCGAGTGCAATCCCCAGCGCCTTGAAAAGAGCTTCTGCCATGTGGTGGCTGTTTGATCCGTCAACCGATGCATGGATATTGATTCCAGCCCTTATTCCAAGCGTTGTTACAAAATGAGAAATATTCTCGGTTGAGAAAGTTTTGCCGATTTTCTGGGTCGTAAACTCGCCTTTAAAAATGGCATACCCTCTTCCTCCGATATCGATGGTACACGTTGCACAGGACTCATCCATCGGGATAACCACATTTGAAAATCTGACAATCCCTCTGCAGTCTCCGAGTGCATCATTGATAGCATCGGCAAGTGCGATCGCAAGATCCTCAACCGTGTGGTGATCATCGACCTCAAGATCTCCTTTTGCCTTAATCTCAAGATCGAATAGCCCGTGTTTCGCAAACGATCCCAGCAGGTGGTCAAATAACGGTATCCCTGTATCGATCTTCGATGATCCAGTTCCATCTACATTGAGTTTAACCTCAACCTCGGTCTCATCAGTCTTTCGCTTGACGCTTGATTTTCTCTCCCCCATATGCTAATTCAGACTGCAGGGGATTTAAACTTTTGGGATGGTACCTTCTTGAGCCTTTCTTCGTGATCCTGTCCAGAAGTTGTATTTGTTTAGCTCCCCTCTTTTAACCTTTCTTCAATCGATATTCTCTGAATGAATGGCACGAAGAATAACGCATTTCGATCCACTCATCCTTTAGTACCCATAGCACCACCCCTCACCAACCTAAAAACACTTGTAAAGTGGAGGGGATAAGAGATGCACCCTGGAACGTACATGGATGAACCCGTAGGTAAGGAGCTTTGTGGGGTGAGGTAAAGTAATACGAAATTACTACTCCTCACAGACGACGCTTGGACATCCCGGGCTTAAAACCTCCTCGGTCCTGCTTTTATGCCTGTAAACCGTAATCCCTTTGCATTTGAGTTTGTGGGCAAGCAGAAAGATCTCCCGTACATCATCCACTCTTGCATCATGTGGCAGATTTACCGTCTTTGAGACGCCATTATCGACATACTGCTGGAAGGCAGCCTGCATCTTTACATGCCACTCGGGTGCTATATCCATCGCTGTTACAAAGATCTCTCTGATATCAGATGGGATCTCTTCAATCGCTTTTATCGAGCCAGATGCTGCGATTCTTTCCATCAGATCTGGGCTATAAAACGCACTTTTTCGTAAAACCTCCTCAAAAACGCTGTCTGTCTCGATGAGTCTGGTACCATCCATTACATTCCGCACAAATACGAGCGCAAAGAGAGGTTCTATCCCGCTCGAGGTTCCTGCAATGATACTGATCGATCCTGTGGGTGCGATCGTTGTGAGCGTGGCATTTCGCATCGCAGTGTAGCCCTTCCTATCCCATACACTCCCCTTGAAGTTTTTAAATGACCCCCGAGCTTCTGCGATCTTCTGTGACATCTCTCGTGCCTCGTCTGAGATGAAACTCATCACACGTGCTGCGGTTTCAACCCCCTCTTCTGAGTTGTAAGGGATCTGAAGCCTGAATAAAGCCTGTGCAAACCCCATTACGCCAAGCCCAATCTTTCGATTTGCCTTTGTGATCGTCTCAATCTCAGGAAAGGGGTATCTGTTCACATCGATCACGTTATCGAGGAAATGTACCGCCACCCTCACGGTTCGCCTAAGTCGTTCCCAGAGGATCTCACCATCAGCTGTCACCATCCGTGCAAGATTTATCGAGCCGAGATTGCAGGACTCATAGGGAAGGAGTGGTTGTTCCGCGCACGGATTCGTTGACTCGATCATACCCACTGCCGGGGTTGGGTTCTTGCGGTTTATCTCATCGAGAAACAGAAGACCGGGCTCACCTCCCTTCCACGCCATCTCGACAAGCGAATCGAAGACCACTTTTGCATCAAGCTCTGCCGTCACTTCACCTGTGCGTGGGTTTATCAGGGGATAGGACGCTTTGCGATATAGTGCATCCATGAAACTATCTGTAACACCCACAGAGATGTTGAAATTTCTAAACCGCCCTTCATCCTCTTTCGCCCTCACAAATTCGAGGATATCGGGGTGTGAGACATTGAGAACGCCGATGTTTGCACCTCTTCTTTTCCCTCCCTGTTTTATAATCTCAGTTGCAACATCAAAGACACGCATAAACGATACAGGACCTGATGCAACCCCTTTTGTCGACCTGACAATATCTCCCCTGGGCCTGAGCTTCGAGAAGGAGAAGCCTGTCCCACCCCCGCTCTGCTGTATCAATGCCATATTTTTAAGTGCATCGAATATCGAGGGGAGGGAGTCCGAGACAGGCAGAACGAAACATGCACTCAGCTGACCTATTTCAGTTCCAGCATTCATGAGCGTTGGAGAGTTCGGGAGAAAGTAGAGATCTCTCATGATCTGGTAGAACATATCCTCGCTTGAAGCAGCATCTTCCTGGTATAGAAGATCTGCTGATGCCACAGTATGTGCAACTCGCCTGAACATCTCAAGTGGCGTCTCTGTAACCTCACCAGCCTCGTTCTTCAGGAGATATCGCCGTTTGAGGATTGTGATCGCGTTGTCAGAGAGTTTCAGATCGTCCTCAATCTCGGAAAAGCGCTTCATTCATACTCGATCGTTGCAGGCGGTTTTGGCGTGATATCATAGACCACCCGCGCGACATCAGGGATCTCTGCTGCTATTCTGGATGATATTCTGCGAAGGTTCTCCCATGGCATCTCGACCGGGCTTGCGGTCATACCATCCCTTGACTCAACCGCCCTCACTGCAATGATCCAGCCGTGCACCCTTACATCTCCTTTGACACCAGTACCCTTCTCGAGGACCGCTGCAAATGCCTGCCATGGACCGAATTCATCTAATTCCTCCTCGACGATTCTATTGGCACGCTTCACAACCTCAAGCTTCTCGCGTGTAACCTCCCCCACAATCCTCACAGCAAGCCCTGGTCCTGGAAACGGCATCCGTTCCGAGATTTCTTCTGGCAGACCAAGCTCACGCGCTACGATCCGTACCTCATCCTTGTAGAGATCTGCGATCGGCTCAACGATCCCTTCAAACTCGATATTTATCGGCAACCCCCCCACATTGTGATGCGACTTGATCCCACCCTCAGACTCGATCCTGTCAGGATAGATCGTACCCTGTATGAGGTACCTCGCTCCAACCTCCTTTGCCTTTTCCTCAAAGACCCTGATAAACGTCTCTCCAATGATCTTCCGCTTCTCTTCAGGGTCAGAAACCCCTTCAACTGCCTCAATAAAACGATCCCTGGCATCAATTACTTCGAGGTTCATGTCACCAAAGACGTCCATGATCCGCTCAGGTTCCCCCTCTCGCATAAAACCTGTATCCACAAAGATCGGTACAAGATCTTCGCCTATGGCTCTATGAGCAATTACAGCACAGACCGAGCTATCAACCCCCCCGGAAAGTGCGATTATAGTTTTACCCTTACACTCATTCTTGATTTTATCTACCGCATCCTCGATGACTTTTTTATAGTCGACCATACTATGAGTCTTTCTTTGCTAAATTAAAAGTTTTATTATTAGACCCCACTTTCCGCAGATCCCCCATCACACATAATATTTTCCACAACACCACCCCAACAGATCAATTATCTTCCACAGC
>JAOQII010000087.1 GCA_026134025.1 Candidatus Syntropharchaeum sp. | reverse complement strand
GTCTTTTTTTAAGCTTATTTGCCATGGGTCTGGTATATCTCATCATACGAGGAAGGTGAAAATAATCTCAACTTATAAAAGTAAAGAGCACTTCTACAAACGTACCTTTCTTCCTAAAACCGCTTTAAAATCAAACGTGACAACCAATTCACTGTGATTGTCGACTCCAGTGGGGATGGGTATAGCGATGGTAGCATCCCCAATCGTAGATAGCGTTAAGCTCGCAGCAGTATCCACGTCATCGGATGGTATTTCTGTGTGCACTGTTTTACGCATGGGTCGTTACATCCCCTACCTCGTTGAGGTTGATAAATACCAGGAACGATCCCAATGGTCACGGTATCATCGGCAGCAAAATCCACTTATAAAGATCATCTGGTATGTATCTACCCACCCATCCTCAACTTCGCCCTCAACATTGAAAGCTGTTGAGCCCTTGCTGCGCCCACGTTGTCAGTACGGTCATAATTCTTTCGTGAATAGTTGTTCCCGCTGTTGTTGCCGTCACGTTTCAGGCATGGAGGGGTGTGTGCATTTTCGTGGATCGCGAGTCGCTTCAGTAGGATGATTGGGGAAGATAAATAGATACCGAGATCAAAAAGATTATTAAAAGAGAAGGGAGCCATGTATTTGAGTGACAAACCGGTGGATTATGATAGATGGGCAGAGGCGGATGAAGAAGGTGGGGGGAAAACCTTAAAATGATAGAGAAGGGTGGTTGAGATGATTGAAGGAGATTGTGAGTTTAGGGGATTGGTAGAGTGGATGAAGGAGGTGGCAAAATGAACAGGGTGCATACCGATCTCTTTTCAGTGATTGATAATAGCATACCCAAAAATTGTAAGATCGCACTTGGTATTGGAGATCCTTACATTCTCCCGATGCTCAAGGGCGTTGATGCGTTTGTAGATCTTGTTCTCGTCTCAGGCTCAAAGATAGAGCTTTCTGACCTTCAATTTGATCTCATTGTATCTGATAAGCCAGAGGAGAAGATCGTTGATCTTTTGATGGACGGTGAAGTTGATGGTGCTGTCAGGGGTTCGCTTCCGGCATCAAAGACCCTTGGCTATCTCAAAGCAAGGTCAGGCCTCAAAAACCTTGCAAGGGTTGCGCTCCTCAAAGCGAAAGGTAATGATCCGTTCCTCTTTGCCCCGGTTGGGATCGATGAGGGAGAGGGGAAGGATGCAAGGCTCAAACTGATTGAGAATGGGATATGGATACTTGAGAGCTTTGGCGTTGATGTTAAGGTCGGGATACTCTCAGGTGGGAGGGTCGGAGATATCGGAAGAAGTAGACGCGTTGATGATACGCTTGAGGAAGGAGAAGCGATTGCAGATGCGATCTCTGATATGGGCTATCATGCTGTGCATCATGAGATCCTGATCGAGGATGCTGTGGATGAATCGAATCTCATAATCGCTCCTGATGGGATCTCGGGCAATCTGATCTTCAGGACGCTCACATTTCTTGGAGGCGGGAGTGCATGGGGTGCGCCTGTACATCATGAACTTGGTAAGATATTTGTTGATACATCCCGTGCTGGAGGGAGTTATCTCGGTTCTGTTAAGTTTGCAGCAGCATTGTCAGGTAAAGTTGGAGGCGTTTAAAATGGGTTTCAGAGAATTTTTAGCTGAACTTAAAAGAAGTGGTGATCTGATCGAGGTCGATGAGCCAGTATCGAGTGAACTTGAAGCATGCAGGATCGCAAGAAAGACCGAAAACCCGATCCTCTTCAAGAATCTATCAGGGATGAGGAGTTGTACGAACCTATTAGGATCGAGATCGATCTTATCAAAGGCTCTCGGTGTGGGATCAGGTAGCCTCGCGACACATCTTTCAGATCTCCCCTCAAAATGCGAGGTGAAGGTGGTTGATGAGTCCCCAACTCGAGAGGTTGTAGAGGACTGTGATCTAACAACGCTGCCGATCTGGAAGTTCTTTGAAGCGGACGGTGGGGCATACATAACAGCAGGGATTGTTGTCACCGAGCTTGACGGGGTTAGAAACGCTTCATTCCATCGCATGATGGTGATCGGTAAGGATAAACTTGTTGCAAGGCTCGTTCCACCAAGACACACATATTTGTTTCATAAAAGAGCGCAGGAGATTGGAGAGGGGCTTAAAGTTGGGATTGCGATAGGAGTGGATCCTGTAATCCTTTTTGCAGCAGGCACACGCGTTGAACCCGGAGAGGAATTTGAGTACGCATCCCAAATTAAAGGGGCGCCTGTTGAACTTTTCCAGCTTGATAATGGGGTTTCTGTGCCACACGCGGAGATCGTACTCCAGGGGGAGATCGATCCTGAAGAACGTGCCAAAGAAGGTCCTTTTGTAGATATTACCGGGACTTATGATACTGTGAGGCTTGAACCTGTCATAAATATCGATAAAATATACCACCGTAAAGATCCGATCTACCATTCGATAATCCCGGGTGGCGTGGAGCATCAGCTTCTGATGGGCGTTCCATACGAGCCTGTGATCCTGAAGGCTGTGAATCACGTGGCTGATGCGAGAAATGTCGTATTGACCAGAGGGGGGTGCACGTACCTCCATGCAGTTGTCTCGATCAGGAAGGTACGGGAAGGGGATGGTAAAAACGCGATAATTGCGGCGTTTGCAGCAGCACCCAGCCTCAAGCGGGTTGTTGTTCTCGATGATGATATTGATATACTAAACCAGGATGATGTTGAATATGCGATCGCAACCCGTGTCAGATGGGAGGAGGATCTTGTTATGATCCCGAGATCGAGAGGCTCATCGCTTGACCCATCGGCAGCAGAGGATGGAACCTCGACAAAAGTGGGGATCGATGCAACCGCACCACTTGAGAGGAGAGAGGCTTTTGAACGGGTTACTGCGTGATGCTGGAGAGCGAGGGCTGATTGAGCTTGTATCGTCCTACTTTGAGTGTGAAGAAGAGGACTGTGCAATCGTTAAGTTTGGGGGCGAGTATCTTTTAATATCATCTGATATGCTCCATCAGAAGACAGACTTTCCGCCACAGACGACGCCGTATCAGATGGGCTGGAGTCTTGTTGCTGTGAATTTGAGCGATATCGCTGCGATGGGTGGTAAGCCACTTTTCATGGTGAATGCACTCGGTCTTCCAGGTGATTTTAAGATTGAGGCATTCGAAGAACTCCTCTCTGGCATCAACGCCTGTGCATCGCGATTTGGTGTCAGGGTAATAGGAGGTGATCTCGACTCACACGAGGAAATAACGCTCACAGGGACCGTGATTGGAATATCCAATGAGGGTCAGATCGTTCGCAGATCCGGTGCCAGGGTCGGAGATCTTGTCTGCGTTACAGGAAATCTCGGGAGTGCTGGTGGAGGTTTGAGGCTACTTGAAAACGAAAAAGATTTTGATCGATTGAACCCACTTGTTAAAGCTCTTCTTGAGCCGATGCCCCGTGTAGAGGAGGGACTGATGCTTTCTGGATCAGGATCTGTTACCTCGATGACCGATATAAGCGATGGTCTCTCGGTATCACTTGCTGATCTTGCGCGTGCATCCAGGGTTGGCTTTAAGATCGAAGAAGAGAGGATTCCAGTCTATTCTGATGAATTGTTAGCGCTTGCATGGTCTGCTGGTGGGGATTATGAACTACTCTTCACGGTCGTACCTGAGAAAATTGATGAACTTGAGCGTATCGTTGATTTTACAGTGATCGGGTCTGCTGTCGAGGAGGGGGCAGGGGATAAGCTCTCTCCTTTGGGGTATGATCATTTCAGGAGGGGATAAATTGGCAGGGGCGTATCAGCGATTGATCGAAGATACAATCAAAACGGTTATTAATCAGTTTCACCGGAAACCTTACAATTTCCTAAATTCCCATACTTTTAGGCACCATGATACCAAACCTCTCAAAAATCTTCCTTTGCTGCTTGGTTAATTCCTG
>JAOQII010000086.1 GCA_026134025.1 Candidatus Syntropharchaeum sp. | reverse complement strand
GGAGGCAACCATACTATACGGCTCAACGTGACAGACAACGATGGTCTCACAAACACCACAACGAAGGTGATCTATGTATCCAGAAAACCGGCTGCCGATGCAGACGCGAACAGGTCATCGGTTGCAACTCCGGGAGGATGGGTGCTCTTCAATGGAACTGGCTCGACCTGTGATACGAATACCACACAACCGAACTCGCTGAACTATACGTGGGAGATACATGGTGGTATCTACCACGGAGCAACGGTCGAGTACTACGTAACGAACACGACAACGGCGTTCCTGACTGTGAGGGATCGATACAATTGCACTGCTACCAACAATACGACAGTAACATACCTGCACAGACCGGTTCCTGTGATCAACTTCACTGCCACCGGCTGTCTTAGGGTCGAACTGAACGCATCAGAATCGTATGATCCTGACGGGAACATCCAGAAGTACGAATGGGACGCCGACAACGGCAGCATCGATAACGGAACAGGGGTCACCTGCACGGCAAACTTCAGTGCCGGAGGCAACCATACTATACGGCTCAACGTGACAGACAACGATGGTCTCACAAACACCACAACGAAGGTGATCTATGTCTCTTGCAAGCCGAGAGCGGTTGCAAAAGCCAATCGATCCTTTGTCGCAAGCCCTGGAGACTGGGTGCTCTTCAATGGAACCGATTCGACTTATGACACGAATGTCACAAACTCGCTCAACTACACATGGCTCATACATGGAACGCCATACGATGATGATGGCGAAGGCATTCTGTACTACGTAACCAACGACACCACGGCAGTCCTTACGGTGAGGGACCGGTACAACTGCACTGACACAAACACATCAGGTGCGACTGTACTGTTCATGTACCGGCCGGTTCCGGCGGTGATCAATTTCACTGTAATCGGCTGCCTTGAGGTCGAACTGAACGCATCGGAATCGTATGATCCTGACGGGAACATCACAGCGTACGAATGGGATCTCGACAACGACAGTATCTATGATGATGGAACCGGAATCACCTGCACCTACAACTTCAGCGAAGGAGGGAATCATACCGTAGGGCTCATGGTGACTGATGACTCAAACCTCACAAACACCACAAGGAAGGTGATATACGTAGTCCGCAAACCAACCGCAGTTGCGCATGTTAATCGATCTGATGTTACAGCCCCGGGAGGATGGGTGCTCTTCAACGGATCCGATTCGAAATGCGATCCGCAGGCTGAGCCGCTGAACTATACATGGAACATATCTGGACATATTTACCATAATGTGACCGTCCCGTTCAATGTATCCGGTAACACCACGGCAGTCCTGAATGTTACGGATAAGTATGACTGCACAGATACTGACAATGTAACAGTAACGGTGCACCCGGTCGGAGAGCCAGAGCCGGTGCCAGTTCTCACACCCGCCGGAATGCTTGCTCTAATCGCCATCGTGTGCGCTGCCGGTGCGGGTCGGTTACGAAAAGGTCGAGGTTTGAACTGCGATGAACCGAAAGCATAATTACAATATGGCATGGTTCTGGTAACTATGAGAGCAGACCGATACCTTTATATACTATGGTGTGATGTATCGTCAATACGCACTGCAGGGTTCGATGAACCCGGGTGTGTAGCGAACGGAAATAAAGAGGTGTAAGCAAAAATTAATGGACAAGACCCACGCGAACGTAAGATCGACATCTCCACCGGAACGGAAATCCACGCGAACGATGAACTGCGCCGGCGGTGATGTCTTCCATATACACTGAGTTTTCTGTGTATATGCGGTATAGAATTGTGAATTATATTATGCAGGTTGTACAAATCTGCGTAATAAAAGCAAGGAGGATATTATGAATATGAAAGAGATGATGGTATCCATCATAACCGCGATGGTGGTTGTAGCCATCTTTGCATCGAGTGCGGCGGCGATAACCGTGGACGGTACCGCAAGTCCGGGCGAATGGACTGCAGCTGACAAGCTGTGCGATGATCCCTCTGATGATACGTGCAGCACTGGATATGATATAACATCGCTATGGGCACACATCGAAGATGGTACGGCATACTTCAGGATAGATGTTTCTGGTGTGCCGGGTGATGCCGATAATGATGGTGACCCAGATACATATACAAATGGCATGAACTGTAGTTGCGATTGGGATTATCCGGGCATTGGTGAAGGTGGCGCGTGTGACAAAGAACAGTACTATATCGAGATAGATAAGGACAACGATGGCAATACAGACTATATCCTTAAGTATTGCTCAGGCGATTCCTATCTTTATGGGTCTTCGGGACTAACCCAAATCACTGGTGCAACAACTAATGAAGCATATGGTGGAATCGTTGAGATTAGCGTAAAGATCGATCAGTACTGCGAGATAAATCCTGCAAACTACTGCGTCGAGGGATGGGCAGATACGCAATGCAATGGAAATGAGGATCATACCGATGAGGTGTGTCGCACTGACAACCCACCTACTGCTGTGTGCAGCTTCACCCCGATCTCATGCGGGCAGGGTACGCTGAGCGGAACAGGATCATCGGATGATGGAACAATCGTAGACTATGCATGGGACTTTGACAACGATGGCACCTATGACGCACACGGCATAACTGTCTCGTACAACATCATCGGAACTCACAATGTGAGGCTCATGGTGACCGATAACCTTGGGCAGACTGCCAACTGCACTCTATCTGTAACGCTGACCGATAACCCGGTTGCGGACGCAAAGGCGGACGGATCCGATGGACCTGTCGACCTTCCGAGTGGTGGCGAGAATGTGACATTCACCGGGACTGCCAGTGGTGGTGCTCCACCATATACCTGCACATGGAACATAGGCGGAACCACCTATTCGGGAATAGGTCCACACGTGGTCTTCATAGACCACCCCATCACAGCAACGCTGACTGTTGTAGACAACATCGGCTGCACAGGCACCGACACTGTGAGGATAAGAGTACCAACAACAAAGAATCACAAGGTACCGATCATGACGCCAGCCGGAATGCTTGCGCTCATCGGCTTACTTGGTATAGTCGGCGGGAGCAGGATACTGAGAAGAGGTAGGAGGTCTTGAGTCGCCATGAACTATCGAAGCATAGTTACAATATGCTATAGGTCTGGTGATTATAAGAGTAAAGCGATGCCTTTATATAGGATGAAATAACTGATTGGCAGTACATGCATCAGGGGTTCGTTTTGCCCGGATGCATTAATAAAAACAAAAGAATGGAGGTACGAACAAAAGACCTGTGAAAACCCACGCGGACAATAAAATCGACATCCCCACATGCGAACGGTTAACCTAACACGCGAACGGCGAACCAGAATTTGTGCGGCGATGTTTTCCATATACATAAAATTTTGTGTATATGCGGTATAGAATACGAACATCACACATAAACAGGTTGTAAAACCTGTAGCTTTGCGCAATAAATGCGCATAACAAACAGAGGAGAATAATATGAACGCGAAAAAAATGGTAGTACCCATCGCAATATTAGTGATGATGGTTGCAGCCATCTTCGTAATGCAGGCAGCGGCGTTTACAGCGCCCAATGCCAACGATGACAGAGTGGAGTTCGAGTACAGTGAAGGCAACTGCAACGGACTCTACGTGAACATGAGAAATTGCACCGATCCGGGTGGCATCAATGACACGCCAACACTTAGAATCTACGGTGAGGACAATGTGAGTGCGGCATTCCCGTACAACGATTCAGAGGGACCATTCGACCCAACGAACCCTGAGGCACCTGGGAAGGACTTTGTGGTCTTCAACCCGGCGTACATCGGTGAATATGACTACGATGGAGTGATCACTGTCAGCGGTGACAATGGCAGGGAGAAGACCTTTGTCAGGCAGTGGTATGTACCTCGATATCCAGAGCCGAGAGGCGATGTCTGGACACACCAGGATACGAAGCACTCAGCAGACATTGTGACTGAGTACAGCTACATGCTGC
>JAOQII010000085.1 GCA_026134025.1 Candidatus Syntropharchaeum sp. | reverse complement strand
TAAGCCCTTTTCCCTTGAGACGAAGTTTCTTCCCGCTCTGGCTCATTGGTGGGATCTTCATACTCACCCTGCCATCAATCGTCGGAACGCCTATCGTTGTGCCCAGTACCGCTTCCCATGGCATTATTGGAACTTCAACCGTAACGTCATCGCCGTCAACCTCAAAAACAGGGTGTGGTGCAATCTTGATCCTCAGGTATAGATCTCCAGCTTGCCCACCACCTATTCCCGGTTCGCCCTGGCCAGAAAGCCTGATCTTTGTCCCATCACGCACACCTTTCGGGATATTTACCTCAAGCTGCTTTGATCCCACTGTAATGAGCCGTTTTCCTCCATTATGTGCAACCTCAAGCGGGATCTCGACTTCTGCCTGAAGATCTTTGCCCTTCGTGGACCAGGTAGCTCCCCTTGCTGTTCTTTGAGTTTTCCTACCGAATAGTGTCTCGAAGAAGTCGCTGAAACCACCAAAATCCTCCATTCCGCCAACGTTCCTGAATTCAAAGTGAATGCCGCCTGTATCAAATCCCGGTGGCGTCTTGAACTCCATGCCGCTCTTCCAGTTTGAACCAAGCTGGTCGTACATCTTCCGCTTCTCAGGATCGCTCAGAACCTCGTAAGCCTCGTTTATATCCTTGAACTTCTCTTCTGCCCAGCTTTTTTTATCTTCAGGGTGGAGATCGGGGTGATATTTCCTGGCAAGTTTTTTATACGCCTTCTTTATCTCATCCTCTGAAGCACCCCGCTTTAACCCAAGAATTTTGTAGTAGTCTTTATACTCGGTCATGTCTGCTCATCATCTATATCCATTGCCACCTCAACCTTTGCAGGACGTAAGACTTTCTCGCCAATGAGATAGCCGCGCTGAAATTCTTTTGTGATCGTATGAGGAGGGTGATCGGAGGCTGGTGTCGTTGATATCGCATCATGGAAGATCGGATCAAAGACTTCGCCCACTGACTCGAATGGTCTGACCTCAAACTCAGCTAATGCTTTTAACAACCCCTCATAGATCGCTCTAAACCCTTCGAGGATGGGGTTGCTCTTATCATCCGATTCAAACGCCCTCTCAAAGTCATCCAGCACATTCAGAATCTTCAGGATAACTTCTTCTCTCCCCAGTTCGCGATTCCTCACTCGATCCTTTTCTACCCGTTTTTTGTAGTTATCAAAGTCTGCAAGTGCCCGAAGATACTTATCGTTCAATTCATCGAGCTCATTCTGGAGATTTTCAAGCTCTTCCTTCAGTTCTTCAGACACGCCCATCTAAATCACTTCTCCTCGAATTCAGCATCAACAACATCATCCTCTTCAGATCCGCCGCCTGTTGCACCAGCTTCTTCTCCAGCTTCTGCCTGCTGAGCCGCCTGTTGCTGCTGGTATGCCCTCTCTGAGATCGAGTATGCCGCCTGCTGGAGATCATTCATGAGTGTCCTGATCTGTTCGATATCTGCCTCCTCTTTGAGTGCTTTTCGTATATCCTCTATAAGCTGCTCTGCACGTGCCTTCTCATGGACCGGGATGTTCTCACCAAGCTCTTTGATCTGGCGTTCAACCTGATAGGCGAGGCTGTCTGCCTGATTTCGCGTCTCAATCTCTTCTCGCCTCTTTTTATCCTCTGCTGCGTGCTGTTCAGCATCACGAATCATCCGGTCTATCTCTTCCTTTGACATCGTCGTTGAGCCTGTGATCGTTATTGCCTGTTCCTTTCCTGTTGCCAGATCCTTTGCACTGACGTTCACAATTCCGTTGGCATCGATATCGAATGTCACCTCGATCTGGGGCACTCCACGGGGCGCAGGTGGAATCCCTTCGAGCCTGAACCTTCCGAGCGATCGGTTATCCTTTGCAAGTTCTCGCTCACCCTGAAGGACGTTTATATCAACTGCAGTCTGGTTATCCTCGGCAGTCGAGAAGATCTGGCTCTTACGCGTTGGTATCGTTGTATTTCGCTCGATGAGCTTTGTTGTAACACCACCAAGTGTCTCAATGCCAAGTGAGAGCGGAGTAACATCCAGAAGAACAACGTCTTTAACCTCTCCAGTAAGGACTCCGGCCTGGATCGCAGCGCCAAGTGCCACAACCTCGTCAGGGTTAACGCTCTGATTCGGTTCTTTTCCGCCTAATAGCCGCTTTACAAGGTTTTGCACCGCAGGAATTCTTGTAGAACCACCAACAAGAATAATCTCATCGATCTCTCTCTCTGTCAGATTTGCATCAGATAACGCCTGCTTCACGGGACCCACGCAACGCTCAACAAGGTCTGCGGTTAAATCTTCAAACTTCGCCCGTGTGAGCTTCATCTCAAGATGCTTCGGACCTGTTGCATCTGCTGTCACGAATGGTAGGCTTATCGTTGTCTCAACTGTGGATGATAACTCGATCTTTGCCTTCTCTGCGGCCTCGGTCAATCGCTGGAGAGATTGCAGGTCATCTCTTAAGTCAATCCCATTCTCACGTTTGAACTCATCCGCAAGCCAGTTCACGATCCGCTTGTCGAAATCATCGCCACCAAGATGCGTATCACCGCTGGTTGCCTTGACTTCAAAAACACCCTCTCCAACTTCAAGGATCGAGACATCGAACGTCCCACCACCGAGATCGAATACAAGTACCGTCTCACTCTCTTTCTTATCAAGCCCATAGGCAAGTGATGCTGCGGTAGGCTCATTGATAATTCTTAATACGTTCAACCCAGCGATCGTGCCTGCATCCTTCGTCGCCTGGCGCTGGGCATCATTGAAATACGCAGGTACAGTGATAACCGCATCTGTGACCTTCTCGCCGAGATACTTCGATGCGTCATCGACCATCTTTCGAAGTACCATAGCAGAGATCTCTTCTGGAGCATATAGCTTATCTTCCACCTTTATTCTGACGTTGTCATCCGGTCCTGCTACAACCTCATACGGAACAAGCTTCTTCTCCTCTACAACCTCACTGTACTTTCTTCCAATAAATCGTTTGATTGAGTAAATCGTGTTTTTTGAGTTGAGTATCGCCTGCCGCTTTGCAAGCTGCCCAACAAGTCGCTCACCCGTCTTTGTGAATGCCACAACAGATGGTGTTGTTCTCCCCCCTTCTGCATTAACGATCACAGTTGGGTTTCCACCCTCCATGATTGCCATACAGGAGTTTGTAGTACCTAAATCAATTCCAATAGTCTTTCCCATAATTTATACCTCCACTTCTTTAATGATATACAACTTTATCTAATTATTGTTTATTGGTTATCTGATTATTGTTAAATTTTTAAAAAAGAAAGAGACGGAAGGTTACTTGACCTCGATCTTTTTGACTTCTTCCGCTGCGACCTTTGGCATTGTGACCTCAAGTACACCATTCTCGAACTTCGCTGTTATTGCATCCTTATCAACCGATGCTGGAAGCGGCACAGCCCGGTAATACTTTGCATAGTGTCGCTCTCGCCTGATATAACCCTCCTCTTTCACTTCTTCTTCCTCTTTTCGCTCTGCACTGATCTCGATCATATCATCCTTCATATTGACCGAGATATCGCTCTTATCAACGCCAGGCACGTCTGCCCTGAGCACAAGCGTATCTCCCTTATCGATCAGGTCGATTGATGGTACCCTTGAAATAGGAGCAACCTCCTTGCCTGTGCTCTCAGGTAACAACAACGCCCCTGCAGATTGCATCTCGCCCATAAGATCATTCATCCATTCTTCCATCCGCTTTAATTCATAGAATGGATCAAATATGTATCGTCTTCGCCACATCATCCATCACCTCACTTTTTTTGCATACCTGCAACAAAATATGGGTATATACTACTATATAAACTTTTTGGTTATAAGATTTGACTGTGGTATCCCAAATTCCAATATTCCCAAATAATTAGGCACTAGAAAAATAAACTCCCCTCATAAACTCTCCTTTTCCAGGAAAAAGCAAGTATTGTATTACGGAAAATACTACTACTTGACCGATAGGTACTCATACCATGCCACCGGATCAGGATTGGTGGTCTTGATGGAGGTGTCGA
>JAOQII010000084.1 GCA_026134025.1 Candidatus Syntropharchaeum sp. | reverse complement strand
CCGGCGACCACTCGCTGAACGGAACATCGATACGCTGGTAGTCCACCACGCCTCTGGGGAGTATCTGGCGCACATACTTTCCTTTTCCAAACAGTAGGACCGCCCCGCGTGTTGGCCGCAGAGTGTCCCTATCTTCCACAACAAGCCCCCATTCATTCAGAAATTCCAAGTCTGTCAGGTCCGCATGTCTTCCACCCTGCTTTTCTTGAAACAACCGGCGGTACCAAGCCACCGATGCTGGGTCGTAAAAGTCTTCAGCATCGATATCCATCAGCACTTCACAGTCATAGGTTGTGTCTGAGGCATCTCGGAGCATCCGCTCGATTTCCGCCTGGGTGCATCGTTCATCTCCACCACCTCGGCGGATAAAAGTCTTACGGATATCCCCATTTAGATAAATAGGTTTGTCCCGGCGACGGGCTTCTGGGATATAAAACACTAGAAGAGTTTTGCCTTCGTGTTCAATGGCATCTTCTTTGGCATCAATAACTCGATTGAGCTTGCTTTTACTCCGTAAAACGCTAAGAAAATCGTTCTGGACTTTGTCGACCTCAATAACACCGACGATTTCGAACTTTCCATTGGCGTCCCTCACTCCAAACACTAGATAGCCACCCCCTGTATTGGAGAATGCAGACACGGTTTGGTAGACACTTTCGGGCACGTCTCGTTGAGCCTTCTTGAACTCGACGTCGTTCCATTCGTATTTGCCAAGCCTGGCGATCAGTTCATCTTTTGTCATCTTTTCGCACCCTTTGCGAATTACTCCAGCACAATCCTTACCTTCCCAGGCTCATGTCCCTTGATAAGTTCATCGAGGTATTCCTCAAAACGTTTCTTCATCTCCACCGGCGTCGCCGGTGAGCCGCCCTTGAGAAGGGCTGCGCGCAGATCTTCGGTCTTCACCGCGACCTTGACCAGCCCGGAGAGCACCTCCTGCAGGGCGTGAATGAAATCCTGGCCCAGCTCCTCGGGCAGCTTCCGCTCCTTGAGGAAGGCGTCTACCAGCTTCCTGGGCTCGGGCTTGAGCAGGTCGAGGTTGCCGCGGGTGGTCGGGTCCTCCAGGTTGGCCAGCAGCGTCTGGGTCCAGTCGTCGAGGAGCTTGTCCAGCTCCGTGTCCAGGTGGTCGAGCACCGTCGCTGCAGATGCGGCAGGCGCCTCCGTGCCGGGCCGGAAGCTGCAATGCGGGCAGACCGGCGATGCGTCGAGGTCCTGCTCGGTGAGCGCGAAGCAACTCTTCAGGCCGGCCAGGCGGTTCTGGAAATCGGTCAGGTGCTGGCGCGGCATCAGGTCGATGGTGGACAGCCTCGAGAGGGTCTTGAGCCGCTCGTCGCCCATCAGCGCGCTCTTGCGCTTGTCCTCGTTCACGCCCAGTCGGGCCCGGGTATGCATGGCGAGATAGGCTTGCACGTAGGACTTCTTGAGGTCAGTGAGCTTTCGTAGGGTCTGCTGGCGGAAAGCGCTGGACGTGCGCTGGGCCGGGTCCGACACCTGCGCGAGCACCGCATCTCGCGTCGCCTTCATCCGCTCAACCCATTCGTGGGCCGTGGGCAGCACCGCCTCGGCGGTGGAGAGATAGGAGGCCACCGGGCCCAGGTCGCTCACCAGCTCCTGCAGGGACTCGATCTCCGAGAGGGCCTTCAGGCCGTCTTCGTGACGCTTCACCTCCTGGGCGTCGTAGCGGAAGTTCTTGAGCTTGCCGGGCGAGGAGTAGGCCTGGAGGGATTCCAGGAAGGTCTTGGTCTGGTCGAGCCGGTCGCGCAGCTGGGCTGCTTCCTCCTCGGCGAGCAGGTTCCTGCCCCAGAACGGCAGGCCGCTTTGCAGGCTCTGCTGGACCAGGACCAGCTTCTCCACCACCGCGGAGATGGCTTTCTGGAGCTGCTGGACCGGCTCTTCCTTGCCCTGGGTGACGAGCTGCGCCATGCCCGGCGTGAGCCCGAGCAGCTCGAAGAGTGCCTTGAGGGCGGGCAGGTTCCAGTCCTTGGGCCGCTCGATATGCTTGAAGTGGGCCAGCTCGTCAATGGTCGTCGCGGCCAGTTGCGGCAACCCGGTGGCGTCGAACTTCTTGCCGGGAATCGAAAGCACCAGGTCACCGGAGTAGACCAGCGCGGCCAGGATCACGACAGCCCATTCGGGCTCCAGGCGGTAACCCTTGTCCGGTGCGAAGTACTCGACGCCGTAGACCTCCTGGATCAGCTCCGAGCGGTTGACCACCTGGCCATGCCCCTTCTTCTTGAGGATGTTCAGGATGTGCTTGGCGTACTTGGAGCGGTACGGGTCGAGCCGCTCGCCGTCGAGGAGCTCCAGGGCGTCGAGCACGGCGGTCGCCTGCTTGGTGCGATTCTGTCCAGCGATGGCGCGCAGGGCGTCCTGGGCCGCCTGCTCGCGGTTCTGGCCCGTGATGAGCACCGAGAAGTAGGGATACTCGGGCGCCTGGTCCTGAAAGTGTGCAGACAGGACGATGCCTGCGATGGTGTTCACCAGGTCGCGGAAGTTGATCCGCTCGTGGGAGGCGATCCCGGACAGCTCGCGGATGGACTTGCCCTTGGCCCATTCGACCAGCGACTTGGTACGTCCCTGGTAGGTCACCTCGAAGGCATCGGTCATGTGCTTCTGCAGCCAGCCCACCAGGTCCCGCAGGAATCCGGTGGCCCTGGACTCGTAGGTGGCCTTGGCGTGGCCGCTTGACGTGGACGCGAGGTCCAGCGCCGCCGCGTAGTTCGTCAGCGCGGTCCGAAACTCTTCGTCCGTGTTGGTCAGGCGAAGGAACACTTCATCGGCCTTTTTCTCGTCCTTGAAGTGCGGTGGATCGAACGGCTGGATGAAGTAGAGGTAAAAATCACGGGGCGGTACCGCCGTCGAGCGCTCGTTGGGAGCGCCGAAGAAGAGATATCCTTGTCTTGCCGCCTTGTGCTCCAGCCATTCCAGCTCGTGCTGCCAGATCTTGTAGCCGGTGACGTAGGTCTGGTCGGTGCACTCCATGACCCGTTTCAGGGCCTCGTAGTAGTAGCGGTCGAGCTGGGAGGCATCGAGGCTCTCGGCGCGCTTCTCGATGAGCGCGTCGAAGTCGTCGGTCTTCTTGAGATCCAGATAGAACTGCCGGTTGTCCGGGTTGGAGGAGATGAACTGGCCGCTGACCGTCTTGTGGATCTCGCGCAGTACCGTTTCCACCTGGGAAAGGAGGTCGTCGGCCGGGTCTCCGCCCAGGTCCTCGATGCCGGGCTGGTAGAGACAGAGCGCGTCGCGCAGCTCCTCGGCCGTGGCGCCCAGGGGCGCGTAGATGTCTCCGGTCGTCAGCCGGTGGACCGAGAGCGCGTGGATGATGCGGAGCGCCATGGGCTTGTACGCCGGCCGGGTGAAGGCCTGCTCGATCCGGGATTCCAGCACCTGGCTGCAATCGATCACCGCCTTGATGTCCGGGACGGCGCGGAAGGAGGGATTCTCGCGCAGGTTCGTCCAGTAGCTGTCGTAGGCGATGAGACCGGGCCGGTCCTCCGGCACCTCTTGGTCGAGCAGCTTCTTCATGGCCAGCGACAGGGTCTTGAGCACCTCGCGCTTCTCCACCGCCGTGACGCGCTCGAAGGTGTCGATGTAGTCGGGATGAACCGGAAAGAGGCGGACGAACTCGTCCATCCGCTCGTTCATGTGGCCGTAGAACTTGGCGAACGGTGTGAGGTACTCGCGGATCTTGGCCTGCTGCTCGCCGGTCTTCTTGAGCAGGCGCTCGGCGACGACGAACTTCACGTCCTTGCGGGCGATGAGGATCTGTTCGAAGCGGTCCTTGACCCGGCGGATGCTGTCGGCCACGAAGGCGAAACGGGGGCTGTCGAAGATGGCCTCCTGCACACCCGCCATGAAGCGGAAGCGCAGGTCCTTGCAGACCTCACCCACCTCACGGAGGAAGTTGAGGTCGAGGATCAGCTCCTGGTCCTTGCGGGTACGGAGATAGTCCAGTAGCTCATCCACGACCAGGAGCAGGCCATGGTCCGGCCACGTTTGATGGAACCCGGCCATCATCTCCTCAAAGGCCCGCTTGTTGTTGGGGACCTGGCTGGCATCCGGGAAGGTGTAGGTCACGCCCATGGCGGCCAGGTGCTCCTCCAGCTCGCCGACGAGGATGTCCCGCAGCGACATGGTGGTGGCCCCGATCTCGGTGCGGACCACCTTGAACTTGCCGGCGATCCGCTCCGCGGCTTGTGCCACCTGTGCGTTACCCAGGGCGGAAAGCAGGTCTGCGTGTTCGGCGATGCTGGAGATCACCGACATCAGGTGTGACTTACCGGTGCCGTAGTTGCCCACGACAAGCAGCCCCTTGTTATCGACGGGCTGGTCGAACTGAAGCTGGGGGATCACAAGGCCGGTCAGCTTCTCGGCCATCTCGTCGGAGATGACATAGGTGCTGACCAGCTGTCTGGCGCTTGCGGCCTCATCGGCAGCCCGTAGCTGGACTACGGACTCGATGG
>JAOQII010000083.1 GCA_026134025.1 Candidatus Syntropharchaeum sp. | reverse complement strand
TTCTCGATGGAATCCAGCAGCCCCTCCATGCGGCGGCGACGGTTCTCCACGGGGGAGACTTTGATGCCGTAAGCCACCCAGGTCTTGGCGAGCGCCTCGGCATGCTCGTGAGGAACCGGCTGGAGCAAGCCCTCGAGGAAAAGGTTGTCGATGTAAATGCGGACATCGTGGTGGTCGAAAGGCAAAAGCGTCGGTCCTGGGAATTCGAAGCCGTAGTCCGCCGCGTCCTCGTGGACGGCATCGTCCCTGCCTGCGCCGTGCCCGTCGCGGCAGGCAGGCTTCGGCTTTGCGAGCGAGTCCAGGAACACCGGCCAGCGCTCCTGCAGGAACGCAAAGAATGCTTGCGCGTCCGGAATGATGGCTTCCAGAGGCCAATCCTCGAACAGGCCGTTTTGACGAAGCACCTGGATAAAGCGCTCATCGAGGATGGCCGGGATTCGTTGTCCGCGGTAATGGCGGCGCAGCAAGACCCGGAGCAGGTCCGATGGCTGCTTGATGAGTTCCGGCGCGATCTCGAACACATGACGAAGGACGAACTCCTTCGTGGCGTTGTCGCCGAGCTGCCCCGGCGCGTGCTTCGTCTGCGCATCGAACAAGGCGTCGAGATCAGCCCGGTCGAGCGCCGCGACCACGGGATAGCTGAGATTCGGGAAGAGATCGCCCAGGTTGAACGAGAGCTTGCGGCCAGCCTGCAGCAGGTCGTAGGGCAAGGCATCGAGATCGCTCGAAGGCGATCTCAGCACCACCACCAGATCGGTTTCCTCGCCACGGTCCCAGCGGGAGCGGAACTTGGATTCGTAGGCATAGCGAAAGGCGACATGATCCTCGAACGGGATCAGCTCAAAGCCCCGTTCCCGGATCCCTTCGAGGACACCTTCTTCAAGGAGCAGGCCATCCGGATCCGCGACCAGGGTAAGCCGGGCGACCTGGGGTGTGAACTCACTCAGGATTTGGTCACGCCAACTACCCATGGGCGCCTCCCTCCACGCGGACGAGAAGCAGGGGCGCCATTTCCGGCAAGATCTGGGCCCTGCGCTCGAGTTGTTCCCTGAAGCGTTCTTCCTCCTGTTCCAAGAGACTCAGGCGATGGTTACGGACCTGGGGCAGTCCGATGCGCTCGATGGCTCTGCGTCGCGCAGCGAAGGCGTACTCGCCCTTCTCACGCTCCCGAGCAAGACGCTCCCGGTGAGCCTGCACCAGCTCGTCGTAGATCGTCTTCCCCTGTCGTTCCGCCGCCTCCCGGAGTCGCTCGAAGGCTTGATGAGAGGTCTCGATGTCCAAATGCCGGAGGATTGTGGGCGGAGTGGTCAGCAGTTGATCCCAGATGTGCCGGGCAGTCGGCGCAAACACCCGACCGTCGTCGGCCAGGAACAAGGGCATGATCCGGCGACGATTCCAGTCGGCGGTCGAGATCGAGATTCGCCAGAGCGACCAGAAACCCATGATCTCTGGGGCAAGGCCAGGAAGCGTGATGACCGGGACCGGTTGTCCCGGGGCAAAGGGAGGTAGGCGCATGGCCAGCCCACGCACCTTGGGATCTTCCAGCGTCAAGTAGCGGCTCAAAGGCTTCTCTTCAGCCTCCTTGCTGGTGAAGACGACATTGGTCAGTCGCTCGCCGTTGGGCCAAGTGAGATCCCAGGCGCTGTTCTTCCTCTCAGCCTTGCCGCCGTGAGCCTGCAGGTAGCTTACCGTCATGCGCTCCACCCAATGCGGGAGCGGGTGGGCCAGCAGCCGCTGGGCCTCACGAGGGTCCAGGTCCTCGGTAGAGCCGAGCACGGAAGCGCTCTGCCGGGACTCCCGGGCCTGCTCCTGGATGCTTTTCAGGACCTCGTCGACCTTCGTTTCCACCACATCAGGGTTGAGGATGGCTTCCACATACAGATCATCGAAGATTCTCTCCGCCTGGGCAGAGTCGAGCACGTCACCGGTCTTGTCGATGCCGAACTCTTCGAAGATGACCGCCAGTTTCTCCTCCAGGACCTCGCGGACACGGTGTTCGACCGAGTCCTCGAACACGAAGTTGATGGCGCGCACCGTGTGGGTCTGGCCGATGCGGTCCACCCGGCCGATGCGTTGTTCCAGGCGCATCGGGTTCCAGGGGATGTCGTAGTTGATGACCACATGGCAGAACTGGAGGTTGAGACCCTCACCACCGGCGTCCGTCGAGATGAGGATGCGGGCATCCTTGGCGAATGCGTCCTGGACCCGCTTGCGCTCCTCCATGTCCATGGAGCCGTTGAGGCATACCACCTCGAAGCCGCGCTCGGTCAGGAACTCGTACAGCATCTCCTGGGTCGGCACGAACTCGGTGAACACAAGCACCTTGAGATCCGGGTCGCCTTCCTCGGCCTGGAGGCGGTAGATCCAGTCCAGGAGCGCTTCGGCCTTAGCGTCCGGGCCCTGGCTTTCGCAGCGCTTGGCCGCTTCCAGGAGCAGCTTCACCTCGGCCCGTTCATTCTTCAGGGCCTTGAGCCGGGTCTTGAGCAGCGTGTCCATTTGCTCCTGGCCGTCCAGGTCGGCCCAGTCCTCCTCGGTGACCATGGGGAAGAGTGTGAGCTGTTCCTGTGGGGCCTCGAGCGCTTCGAGGCGCCGCTCCAGGGTGGTGCGGATGGCGCGGGTGCTGGAGACCACCAGGCGCTGCATCAGGATCATGAGGAATCCGATGTAGCTGCGCTTCTCGCGCATGGCCTGGTTGTAGCTCTCGCGCACGTATTCGGTGACCGCCTCGTAGAGCAGCCGTTGATCCCGGTGGCGATCCTCCCAAGAGACCGGCGCCAGCTCCGTGCGCCGGGGTTTGAAAAGCGGCTTGCCCTGCGCGTCGATGGCGCGGCGCTTCTCCGTGCGGATGACGTAGGGCTGTACCCGCTCCCTGGTCATGCTGCTCACGTCTGGGAAGGCCTGGGCGTCGACCAGGGAGATCAGCCGGTGGAAGGCATCGGTCTTGCCCTGGTGCGGCGTGGCGGAGAGCAGGAGCAGGTAGGGCGCGGCCTCGGCCAGCCCCTGGCCGAGCTTGTAGCGGGCCACCTGGTCCGTGCTCCCACCCAGGCGATGGGCCTCGTCCACGATCACCAGGTCCCAGCCGGCGGAGATCAGGTCCTCGAATCGCTCCCGGTTGTACTCGGCCACCTGTTCTCTCGACCAACCGCGCCGGCCGTCCAAAGGTTTCACCGAGTCCATGGGGCAGACCACCTGTGGATGGCTCTGCCAGAGGTTGTCCTCCCGGGCGATGCGGCGGTAGGCGGAGAAGTCGCTCGGGATGAGCAGGCGGAACTCCTCCCCGAAGTGGGTGCGCATCTCCGCCACCCATTGGGTCACCAGGCCCTTCGGGGCGATCACCAGCGTCCGCCTCACCAGGCCCCGGAGCTTGAGCTCCCGCATGATGAGACCTGCCTCAATGGTCTTGCCGAGGCCAACCTCGTCTGCCAGGAGATAGCGCACGCGGTCATTGGAAATGGCCCTGGAGAGTGCCCGAATCTGATGCGGCAACGGGATGACGGACGATTCGATGGGCGCAAGCAGGACGTCCTGGGTCAGCGCATCGGCGACCCGCGCCGCCGCGGCGAGATAGGCGATCCCATCCACGGTGCCGACACTTGCTTCATGCACGGGCCGGAGGCGCGTGGCGGGCAACCGCACGACGGTATCCTTGCCCGGCAGCCAGACACGGCAGACGGTCTCGCCCCAGAGCGTCTGGGTCTCGATGACCCGGCATATCTGTCCGTAATCGTCGCTGTATGCCCACTCACCATTCATGTTTTTACTCGGGTATCGTGAAGTCGTCGTGCGGGAAGCTCACCGAAGCGATCTCCACGATGCCATTGTCACAAGCCCAGTAATGAAGATGGTGCTCACGATCAATGTCCCGACGCCACGCTTTGGCACCATCCTTTTCTCGCACGAGTTGAGGATCATCGCCGCCAGGACCGGTTCTCAACCAGTGGGTGGCCGCCATGTTGTTTTGTTCTAGGGTTTCGACAATCGCCCGGAGCAGCTTGCTCGCCAGTTGTTGGGTTAGGTTAATTCGCTGTAACGACGACCGAAACGCGCGGCCGATTCGGTAGTTTGGCACATCGTCCCATTCAGGGGACGCACTACTCTCTAGGCGATACTTATAGACGGCTATTCGTATCGCGGTTTCGATGCCTATATCATCATTCGATTTCCGAAGGATTGCTGCTTCATCTAGGCACTCAACAAACCCCCTAAAGTCGTCGCATACGAGCACGTCCCCTTCAAAGTATTCCGGTGGAGTAGGTAACGAACGAAGATCGTCGCGCTGATGTTCTAGTTCATGGATTAGCGCCCGAACTCGGATGATCCTATCGGGAGCACGGCGCAGGATAAGAGAGTGATCCTGGATCGGCTCTTGGCAATGCTGCCGTAGAATGGCGATCAAGACGACACAGCGAGCCAGGTCGAACTTCAATCTTGAACCCGAACAGAGCTGGAGGATGTCAGGCTCTGTAGTCAGG
>JAOQII010000082.1 GCA_026134025.1 Candidatus Syntropharchaeum sp. | reverse complement strand
TCTTTAAGAACAGATTTACCTGAATGAGTAGCTCTCACATATTGCGCAGTTTCTTTTTGTTTACCATATATTCTCGTATCCACTTCAATTTCTCCACCACATATTTCGAGAGTTTTTACACCAGCCATATTATATAACTCAACTCCTGGAAGAGTACCAGCATTTAAAAGTTCTTCTTTTAATTGAATTAAAACACCTATATAAGAAGCATTAGGTAGATACTCTATTGAAGCTAATGGAATGAGATGTTCGCCAGCCCAACTCGCACTTGGAATTTCAATTGTACGATATATATATTCTCCTATTGCATCTGAAGCTGCATTAACAATATGAATTTGTACTGTATTATTTGGAATATTGTTTACTCCTCTAATTGTTGCATATTGCAAAATTTCACGTTCTCGTGGAATAATTGTAGCTATCCTATGATCTTTTCTGAATACTCGCATGCGGAGATAATTAGTACCAGTTGACATTGCACCATATGTCGTATTTTTAACATATCGCTGATGATCAATCATCAAATCCCATCCATAAAGAGATGTATCATCTATTATGCCACTCTTTTGATTATAAAATAAGAACATCATTCCACCGCTTACATTTAATGCACTTGAGTAGTTGAGAGTAATATCAATATGATACTTACCACTATCAACTCTCCTTGGATTTAAAAACCGGGTTTCAAGCGGATCCCAAGAGCCATTTGCACTATTCCAAGCAAAAATATTGATTCCATTTATCTGATCATTCCGATCATACCAAATAATTGGAACCTTAACATCTCCCAAGATATGTATTCTGTCTATATTTGTATCATCCTTTAGATCCAAAAATATAGCTCCAGCTGCTACTGTTAATCGGTCATACAATAAGCTCACATCACAATATGGACAAGTACACGGTATATATTGATATGAAGTGTCCGTTTTAGGAAAATCATAATAGTAATCATCCTTTAGCCATAAAAACTGGATGATTTCAGGATGATTTAGATTATCCCCTTCTGGATGTATACCCCAACTCCACTTAACTGTTTTTGTACCACATTGAATTGTGCCACTTGTTACATTTAGAGGAGGAAGAATGTAACTATATCGCCAGTTATATTTATTCCAAAAACCTTCCCATCGAGGAATAAATACATAATGCATACAGAGATGATCAAACCCAAGCTGATCTTTTCTGCCAAATAATAAATAAGTACCCGTATCTGAACCAGTAACCGTTTTCTTATTCACATCATAAACATCAAAATGAAGATCAATAGGAGTTTTTGTATCACCAATAACGTTCGGTATATTAAAAGAACCACTTTTACTATCTAAACTAATACTTGCTTCAAATTTCTTACCATAACGTAGAGGATCAGTCGAGATCACATCCACATCTACAATATATAAATCTTCGATTCGACCAGCTTCCATCGGATGTTTATGGATACGAGTAGGAACACCATAAAACTTTGTAGATTCGTTATATCTAAACTCTAATTCTTCATGCTTATATAATTCTCGTAATAAATTACGATATTGAGATTCATTTTCTAAATATAAAGTAAAATGATGTTCGGTAGGAAATAATCCTAGATCTTGATAATCGTTTCTATTTCTTCCTAATACATCAATTGGAACATTTCCTGTTCTATAGTCACATTCGTAACTAATGACCATTGCACTTGCATTACTTCCAAATGTTATAACCGAAGCATTTGCTGTCATTTCAAATCACTCAATATACAGACCTTATCGCTTTTCCTATTTCTTTACGTACTATTTCTTTTATATCGTTTTGATTCACTCCACTGGGTGGCTGTCCTTCAAATTTCAAATTTATGTCTATTTGATGCTTTTGAACTTGGGTAGTTTCTATCGGCTTAGTAGCAACAGGTGTTGTTGTTGGTACTGCTGCAGTTTCTACGGAAATAGTTTGATTTCCTATACTTTTTGATACACCTTCACTTATATTGTTCACTAATTCTTTAGAAGTTGTCTCTATACCTCCTGTAACTGTAATAGTTGATTCCAAATTTTCTCCGAATAAACTTAATAGTTTTTTACCATCCTCATCGAGTTCAATATTAAGAGTTATAGGCTCGCTTTCTATTTGTTTTATTGCTTTATTCCAGTCTTCCATGAAATTTTCACTGTTTAAATCCAATGTTATTTCTTTCTCTGTATCAATTTTATCTACTTTTTCAACAAACTTATCTATAAGTTCAAACAAATCATCCCAGTCATCAGACGATACTAAGCTTTTCAATGAATCTTGGACTTCATTCACGTGCTCCATAGCATCAGCTATCTGCTCAGGTAAAGTTTTTACTTCAGTAACCTCAGTGGCTTTAGGGACCTCAGTCTTTCCGGCTTCCTTTATGATTTCCTTGATATCTTTAGGAAGCTTGCCTGATTTCTTCTCAACTTGATCATATAAATCAAGAATATCCTTAAAGGACTCTTCAGTTGCTCCAGATAAAGATTCAGGCACTCCGTATATAGTATGGAGTGAAGATGCTATGCCCGATGATGCCTTATCCCATTCGGATTCCAAATCCCCAATCCCTACCGTGCTCTCTCGTATTAATCTCAAGTTACCAGTTACCCATCTCCATGCTTCTTTATATGCTTCTCGCTCCTCATCGGTAGTCGCTCGCATTGATTCTTGTTTTAGTTTCTCTGCGAGTATTCGAGCCTTTATTGCTCCTTCTACTATTTTTTCAGATGCCGCTGTTTCATCACCTTGTTTTGCATATTTTATACCAGTTTTAACTAATCGCTCGATGGCTTTAACTTCTCTGTTATATTGACTTATCAAACTGCGAGTTGTACCTGTTGCTTTCTCTTCTATGTCTCTCACTTCATCCCATGTATCATACATTCCCGAATAGGCATCTGCTATGTCTAAAGATGTTTCATATAAATTGCGAGTAGAGCGACTCAATTCATCAAACGTTCTTTTTAATTCATTAGTCAGACCTTTTAAATCAACTTCGGCTTTTATTACATCTAGAATTGCTCCTCTTATTTTTGGATACTGAACTAATAATTTCTCATTTGTAGTAAGATAACTATCATACAATCTGTCTCGTTCTTTCAATAACTTATTACCACTAAACCAACTATCAGCAAGTTTCTTATCTACTATCACCCATCTATCGCCCATCCACACAAGATCATGACCCGTCTTCAATAATGCTTTACGAACCTCAACACCATTTTCTCCTATCTCGATCGATGTACCATGCACTTCATTATATTTTTCAATTGTTCTCACTACATTTTTATATGTTAAAGAAGTTTCATCATTTAAAGCTATTTCTGCTCGTCTTGCTTGTGCTCTTTTATCCCATAATTCTAACTCTTCATCACCGAGTATCCGTTTTGCTTTAAATATATTCTGGAGATCCTTAAAATTCTTAAATTCCTTCTCTGTCAAAACATCTCGACTATTATATTCATCAATTATAGCATCTGCGCTCTTACGTGCTAATGAAATACTAATCATATCGAGTTTCGCTAATTCTTCTTTTCGTTTGCTTTCATCCTTTACAGTTTCGGTAATATGTTGTCTCAACTTAGGCTCAACTTCTAACCACTCGTCATATTCCTTGATAGTTTGTAGATGATCTCTACTAACATTATTCTGCTGATATATCCATTTAGTGCCTTCTCTTAGAGCTATATTTCTTTGATTCCATAGTTTGCCCTCAAGTTCAAAAGCTTTTGTAGCATCTGTAGCAGATTCTTCCATCTCATGCATGCCTACCACAAAAGCACTCTGGGCGTTTATCGATTTATAACTCGATGTAACAAAATTACCACCTAAACGATAAGCAGCAGCTTGGAGAAAATCCAAAAATGTTTTCCCGCCAACAGCTACATAACTAAAAAATCCTTCAAAAGCATTAGGTAATTTATTCACACTTGCACCTAATCTATTTATTTCCTGTATATAGACATCAGTAGCAGTAACTCCCGATTCCATTTCATCATTCATCTTTTTAATTAAATCAGCAGCTTTGGCAATTTGTTCTTGCACTCCGACTAATGCACCTTTAACATCAAGTAACGAAGGTTGTAACGCTTCACCTAATTCTCGTCTTGCAGCTTCTGCTCTATTTTGAAGTATCTGTAATTTAGCAGCTGTCTTTGTAACTGCAATTGAATATTCTTTTTGCAATGATGTACCCCATTTTAGCTCTTCATGTGCTGTCTCCATATTTTTCACTAATTGCGGATAATTTTCAGCAAGTGTAGCAATAGCAAAACCTGCAATCTCTCCAAAGTGTTCATGAGCTTTCTCCATCCTTTCAATTCGTGATGGTATCTCATTAAGTTTCTTAAGATACATCATTAGTGCTTGCATTGGATCTTTCTCTAATGCTTCTGCCCAAGCTTTACCTTGGTCTCCCATGAATTTAGTAATCTTAGAAGCATTTGCAGCCAATTGCTGGAAAGTACGTCTCAATCGTGTACCTGCTCGTTCACCAGCCATACCAGCAGCTACAAGTGTTGCAGATAATGCAGCTGCTTGATCCACCGTAAAGCCCATCATCTTACCTGCTGCACCAATATTCTTCATTGCTGATACTATTTCCTCAGTTGTGGCTGC
>JAOQII010000081.1 GCA_026134025.1 Candidatus Syntropharchaeum sp. | reverse complement strand
CCTGGCCCAGGACCTGAAGGGCATCTGGCGGGCGGACACAGTTAAGCAGGCCCACCGGGCCTTAATAGCCCTGGAGGAGAAGTGGGCCGGGAAATACCCGTAGCTTGTGGCCAAGTGGTTGGATAAAAGGCCCTCCCGGAGTTCCTGAACCATCCCAAAGGTATCCAGGCCTACCTTTACGGTGTTGGTCTAGGAAAACGAGCGGCTCTTGGGAAGGAGACTGCGAGGGTTTGCAGAAATACAGTTGGGAAGCTGCCATGCCCCTGGACACACTTGCTGAGGCGCTATCGACTAGTTCACGCGATGGGGGCAGTGCCGCCGGCAATAAAAATGTTGGCGATAAATCCATTGCGCCTGGCCGCAAGAGGGGGTTGCAGCGGGGGACCCAGCGACCGCAAGGACTCCCAGGGTTGCGGGGTTGCGCTTTTAGCCCGGCTAGGTGCAAAGATCAAACCCGGAACCGGAGCAGGGCGCCGATCCCGTGGGCGGAGAACTCCGGGTGGTCAGTGAACACGTGCTCCACCTCCGCCCCCTGGGCGATGGCCTCCTCCACCACCTCGTCGATGAAGTCCTCCACCCACACCAGCGTTCCCCCACACAGGGGGCAGCGCTCCTCGGCCAGAGTTAGGTAGTGGTCGCGCGGGCACACCCGCCCTGGGGTCTGGAAGCCGTGGTCCACCACCAGGGTGTGCACCTGGCCTTGCAACAGGGCCGAGAGCACCCGCGCGAGCCCCAACACCCCCAGGCCCTCCCAGTGCCGGGACTCCTCAAGGAGCCGGGAGATCAGCCGCTCCTCCTCGGCCCGCTCGTGGGCCCGGGCCACCGCCAACGCCCGCCGCTTCAGCTCGTGCTCCGGCATGTCCGGCTCTCCGGGGAACACCCCGGCCAGGCGGGCCCGTAGGTAGCTATGCAGGTGCCGCTCCAGCAGGGAGTAGATCTTTCCTTCCCGACCCTCAGGGGCGCCCACGATCAGTCGGTCGAACCGGAGCCGCTTGAACGCATGAAATGTCCTTTCCGTCACCCGTTTCAGGTGCCGGTGCATGTGGTCCTGGATGTGGCGCTGGATCACGGGCTCCCGCCAGCCGGCCCAGGCGCCCACCCCCACCGCCGGGCCCCGGGCCGCTCGGCCATCCCCCTCCGAGATCCAGCTCGGAGTATCGGACTCGAAGAACCCCAAATGCTCCTCGATCTCTCCCAGGTACATGGTGAACAGGCGGGCCTTGCGGGCGTCGGCCACCAGCACGCAGTAGCGGTCGAACTCATCGAGGAGCGCCGTCAAGGGCCGGATGTAAGGGTCCGGCTCCACGTACAGGCGGCTGGGCAGGGCCACCGGAAGGCGATACTCCTGCCAGAAGCCGTCCGGGGTTGCGAACAGGGCCAAAAGCCGCGTCCCCTCCGGGGCCCTTAGCTCGTCCACGTGAGCCCTGATCCGATCCAGCACTGCATCGACCCGCCGCCGCAGGTCCTTGTCCACCCCGGCCTCCGCGAGCCGCTCCCTTTTTTCGTGGATCAGGGAATGGAGCTCGCTCTTGAACGGCCGGGGCGGGGTGACGTTGAGGTACAGGCTCACCACCGGGCCGCCCTTCCCTTCCAGCTCCAGTAGCTCCTCCAGGGCGCGTGCACGGATCACCGCCATGTCCACCTCCTTCAGCCCTTGAGCTGGGACAGGGACTTTCCTACCCGGACGAGGCCGACCTCGCTGATCTCCAGGAGATGAACCTCCGGATCGTGGCCGGCCAGTCGGCAGCCGTCGATCCGGATGAGGCGCACCACCTCCCCGATGGGCCGACGGTATAAGCGCTCGTCATAGCTGGACTGGATCAGCTTCTTGGAGAACACGATGGTACCGTCCACGATGTGGGCCACGGCATAGCCCCCGGCCGCCTCGGCGGATAGCTCCTCGTGGCCGGAGCGCTTCTGGGAGACAAGGAGGCCGGTCTGCCGCCACCGCTTGAGGAAGTTGAACAGCGCCCGCACCACCTGGCGGGCCTGGATCTCCCGGGCCTCGTACAGGCCGGTGACCGAGTCCACCACCGTGGCCTGGATCCGGTGCTCCCGAATGGCGTAGGCCAGGGTGGCGAGCAGGGTGGAGAGCTCTTCCCGCAGCTCGGCGTGGGTGGCGGCGTCGATGAGCAGGATATGCCGCTCCGCCGCTCGGTAGTCTATCCCCATGGCCTGGGCCCGAAGCTTGAGGGCAGCAGCCAGGAACGGTGCTGGCGACTCCACGGTCACGAACGCCACCGGCCGGCCGTCCGCCGCCTGCCGGAGGGCGAACTGTTCGGCGAACAGGGACTTGCCGGTATCCGGGACCCCGGTGAGGTTGTAGACGCCGTAGGCGGGGAGGCCCCCCAGGGGCCGCCGCTTGACCCCTTCTGGGGTGGCCTCGGCCAGGAAGAACAGCTTGTCGAACCCCTCCACCCCGGTGGGCAGGCCCACCACGTTGGGGGCCTCGGCCCCGGCCTCAGTTAGGGTCTGGATCGCCTCCCGCTTGGGCTGGACGTCCCCCATGGTTCACCCCCTGGTCAGGGCCGAGAGGAGCTCTACGTCCTCGCCCCGCCGCAGGGCCTGCCAGGCGAGCTTGGCCAGGCCCCCGGCCACGTGGGCGCGGGCCTCCTCCCCCGGGGGCGGGGCTTCAAGCCGCCTCCTGACCTGCTCTGGGTCCGCCCGCAGGATGAGCCTGACGGTGGGGCGGGTGAGGCCGAGCTCAGCGGCGATCTCCTCCTCAGTCCGGCCCCGTTCCTTGAGCACCACGGTGTAGGCGGCCTCGAGGAGGGAGGGGACCCAGGTGAGGTGCCGATGTTTGATGAGTTCCCGGGGACCGCCCGCGATCTCCAATGCCTTGAGGAACACCCTAAGGGCCTCCTGATCCGGGGGCACCCGCTGGATCTCGCTCCCTTTGAGCTCCATCCCACCCCACCTCCTTTCTGGCAGTCTTAGATTTTGACTGCTAAATTTTAGTGGGTAGGGTCGGGAACGGCAAGTCCCCATCCGAAGTAGCACTGAAGCGGATGTGGCCTTGGGAAGCGATATCATGAAAGCGCGCGCCCCGGGTAGGGGTTAACCTGCCCCAAAGGTCATCAGTCACGGGGGTCAGGTCTTGCGATCCAACATTTCTCGCGGTGGCGAATCCGGCTCCCGTCTCACTTCCTGCTTGGCTTGAGCCTGGCGAGCCTGGCTCGCCCTCAAAGTTTTTCAAGCGATCCACACCGAGGTTTTAACTTCCCCTGGCGAGGAGCTTCCTTTGCGGGGCTTTCGCTACACCACTTTCCTCCGGCAATTTCCTGACTTGAGGATCAAGGGGGCTTGAGGGGTGCCACCTCCGCCCGCTCCAGTACTTCGGAGAGGAGGATCTCCAGGGTCAGGGGCGAAAAATACTTCTGGACGAGGGCCGCGTTTTCAGAGAGCACCCGCCGGGCAGCCCGATCCGTGAGCAGTGAAACCACTTGATTCACGGCCTGGTTGGTGAGGCCGTCTTCAAGGAGGACGAATTTAAGGCCCTTGTCCAACATGTCGTCCAGCACCGGGTAGTGACGCACCAAAAGCGGCAGGTGATTGGCCGCGGCCTCGATCACGGGGTTCCCGAACCCCTCAATACGGGAGGGGAAGGTGACGAGGTCGGCGTGGGCATAGGCATCGGCAATGGAGTAGATCTTGCCCTCCTCATCACGCCCACGCCGGATGAAGATCCGCCGCCAGCCCAGGACCACCGGGACCGAAAGCTCCTCAGCCAGCCTCAGGATGCGCTGGCAGTAAGGGTCGTCCTCCCGGCCGTTTCCCGGAGGGCCGGTGATGAGGAGCCACACCGGCCGCTTCAGGCGCTTTCGCACCGCGGCGGCGAGCCGCACCGAATCCTCAATGCACTTGCGCTCGATGATCCGGGACGGCTGGAGGAAGAGAAGCGCATCCTCCGGGATGCCGAAGCTTTCCCTGAAGTCGGCGTTGAACTCGTCCTGTGTCCCCACCATGGCCGGGTCCAAGACGTTGGGGATGCGGGTGGACAGGATCCCGTGGCGCAGACGCAGCTCCCGCTGGGCGCGGCGGTTTATGACCACGTGGATGGTCTCGTCGTCGTGGGGCGGGAAGTTTTTATCCAGATACGCGCGCAGGCGGGAGTTCGCAAGCTCCTCCCGCTCCCAGTAAAAGTCGTGATGGCGGCAGATGAAAGGGATCCTGGTCTCGTGGATGATCTCCACCAGGGCGATTCCGGCCGCAAGGTTGAGGGGCAGGCTGATCAGGTTTTCCACGTCCACGAGGTCAATGCGTTCCCGCTCGATGAAGGAAAGGAGCGCGGCCTTGATGCGATTGGCCTGCTCGCGTACCTCCTCTTCCTGGTCGGGGTCAAACGGGGCCGCTCGGGCCAGGATGTCAGGGAGCTTCACCACTTCCGGACCGGCGAGGTCCAGGGCCGGGATGCGCACGTGGGGTCCGTGGGGGTCGCCGCCGAAGGTGCCGGCGCACAGGACGACCTCGTGGCCGAGCCTGTGGAAAGTCGCCCGCCACTTCTCCGCCTCCACGGAAACGCCGTCGATGGAGACGAGCCGGGCTGAAACGATGGCGATCCTCATGGCTGAAGTGACCTCAGCGCAGCGCGAGCGATGGGAGCCCGGTCCTCATCGGCCAGCCACCGCTTGAGCTCAGCGAGGACCGGGTCCGGTGCGATTTTTCCAAGCCGCCTGAGAGCCGCGGCCACCGCCCCCCTGACGTAGCGTCGCTCGATGAGCGACGC
>JAOQII010000080.1 GCA_026134025.1 Candidatus Syntropharchaeum sp. | reverse complement strand
CGAGTCTTTAGCCAACCCGACATCCTGAGTCATGCTACCACAAGGCGTTATCAAGAATTATATCTCACGCTACATCGCTTACCCAAAAGAAGTACATTTTACACTTGATTTCCTGCTCAGAAATGGTATCTTGTAGCTTGTAGTGGTCGCAAATGACATACAGAAGGTAAAAACATGGCGACATGGTTGACTCTTGAAGAAGCGGCGAAGCACTTAAGAATCGGTAAGTCCACCATTTACCGGCTCGCACGTGCTGGCGACCTACCTGCTCATCGTGTTGGGCGTATATGGCGGTTCGATGTGGAGGAATTGGATAAATGGATGAAGGCAGATATGGCAATGGCAAACCATGAGACGAAAGAGAACAAGGACTAACGAATGAAACTTGTTCGAGTGAAACTCAGGAACTTCCGCTGCTACAAGGATGAAGTTTCGCTTGACATTGGTGACATCACGGCCCTTGTCGGCAAGAACGATGCGGGTAAATCCGCAATTATGGATGCGCTCGCCATTTTCTTCGACGAGAAAGCCAAGCCGGATGCAGATGATGCCAATAAAGACGGCGACAATAAAGATGTTCGAATCATCTGTGAGTTCTCGGATATTCCCGCCGAGATTGTCCTGGACGCAAGCAACAAGACAACTCTTTCTGATGAATACCTCCTGAACGAAGACGGACATCTTGAAATCCACAAGGTTTATGACGGAAGCCTTAAAACGCCGAAGCTGAAAGGCACATTCGCAAGAGCAAACCATCCAAGTGCTGAAAATGTTGGCGACCTTCTTACACTCAAGAAAGCCGATTTGAAAAAGCATGCGGAAGACCTTGGTGTCGATACATCCCAAATAGATAACAGGGTGAATGCTCAAGTACGACGTGCCATTTGGGGAGCCACCGACAATCTTGATCTACAGTCAACCGAAATCCCCCTTGACGCCGAAGACGCAAAGAAAATATGGGAACAGTTAAAAAAGGAACTCCCGGCATTTTCACTCTTCAAGTCCGACCGCACAAGCACAGACCAAGACGCAGAAGCGCAAGACCCGATGAAAGCAGCGGTTGACGAAGCTTTGAAGTCAAAGGAAGCGGAACTTGAAGCCATCTCAAAATATGTTCAAAAGCAAGTTGAGACAATAGCCCAGAAGACCGTCGAGAAAATTCGGGAAATGGATCCAACACTTGCCAGTGAACTGAGACCTCGCTTCAGCCCGCCATCATGGAAAAATGTCTTCAAAATCAGCCTTACGGACGACGATCAGATTTCCATCAACAAACGAGGCAGCGGTGTACGCTGTCTCATCCTCCTAAATTTCTTCAGAGCGAAAGCAAAGCAGAAAGCCTCTGCAGGAAATGCTCCCGGGGTTATCTATGCGGTTGAGGAACCCGAAACAAGCCAGCATCCGAACAATCAACGAATGCTTATGGATGCTTTTGCGAATTTAGCCGACGAGCCGAACCAACAGGTTATTCTATCCACACACACGCCGATGTTGGCTCGCACATTGCCCGCCGATTCGCTACGCTACATTGAAGTTCAAAGCGATGGTACCCGGATTATCCATGCCAGAGATGAAGAAACGATTTCGCTTATTGCGAATGCACTGGGGGTTCTTGCTGACCATGATGTGAAGCTTTTCATTGGTGTGGAAGGGCGTAACGACATCAATTTCTTGCGAGGCATCTCAAAAATTCTCCATGCGGCGGACGATACAGTCCCCGACTTGTACGCCCTTGAGGACAAAGGCCAAGTCATATTCTTCCCAATGGGAGGAGCCAATCTGGCTCTTTGGGCCTCACGTACAAGACATTTGAATATCCCGGAATTCTACATTCAGGACAGTGACCTTACCGCTGCGGGAACGTCTTCACATCAACAGGAGGTAGACAATACCAACAACAAACCAAACTGCACTGCCGTTCTGACTCAGAAACGTGAAATGGAGAACTATTTACACCCTAACGCCATTAAGGCGGCTCGCTCAGAAGCAGATATTCAGTTTGGGGATTATGACGATGTGCCGCTGTTGGCGGCAAAGGCGCTCCATGACGCAAGTAATTCCGGCAACAACTGGGAAGATTTGACAGACGACAAGAAGGTAAAGAAGGTATCGCAAGCGAAGAGATGGCTGAACACAGAAGCCGTTGAGAAGATGACGCCGGAACTTCTTGCCGAACGGGATCCAGTTGGAGAGGTCAAAAGCTGGTTTACGAAGATAGTTGAACTGATGAATGCGCACAGACCGATAGCGGCAAATAGAAACAACCAGGGTAGTTTCTGATGATTGAGCAAAATTTCGATATACCTTTTATTTCGGACCTTGCTCTTCGGGAAAAGCAGATTCAACAGAACTATCGTCCCGTTATTGCTGTGCACAAGTGGTTTGCCCGGCGACCAGGTACCTTGTTTCGCGGCTTGCTGTTGTCCGAGTTCTCGGACAAGCCGCTACGCGAGGCGTTTTACAAGTCGAATAACTTCCCTGGTCTCCATGTCGCGGACCCCTTCATGGGTGGTGGGACGCCGATTCTTGAGGCCAATCGGATCGGCTGCGATATTACAGGGTTTGACATAAACCCAATGGCCTGGTGGATTGTTAAACAGGAAATAGAGCACCTTAATCTTCGTGATTATGAGAAAGCCGCCATTTTTTTGCGGACAATACTTGAAAAGGAGATTGGACATCTCTACCGTACACGCTGTGTCCTATGCGGCTGCCGCGATGCTCACGTAAAATATTTTCTTTGGGTAAAAGTCAAAAAATGCAGGGAATGCGGGGAAGATATAGACCTGTTTCCAGGATATCTTCTTGCCGCCGATTCCAGACACCCTAAAAATGTCTTTGTATGCCCGGCTTGCGGTGAATTAACGGAAACAAACGACAGGAAAAATCCCGGACGGTGCAACCATTGCTCCGCTGATTTGGTTCTTGGCGGACCAGCTAAGCGGGGCAGATGCAAATGCCCTGCATGCGGAAGTGACAACTTGTTTCCCGATGCCGAACTTGGTCCGCCACGCCATCGTCTTTTTGCCATCGAATACCATTGCCAAGTGTGCAACCCAACTCATAAAGGGCGATTCTTCAAAAAGCCGGACTCCCAGGACATCGAACTGGCCAGAGAGGCGGAAGAAAAATGGTGGAAGATGCGTCCGAGATATGTCCCCGATGATGAAATACCAAGCGGGGACGAAACCAATAGGCTTCACCGCTGGGGCTACAGACATTACCGGGAAATGTTCAATTACCGGCAGCTTGTCGGGTTAGAACTCTCCGCGCGTATTATCGCTAAAATACCGAATGAACGGATACGCAATGCGCTTGCAACGAATCTGTCAGACTTGCTCCGTTACCAGAATATGTTATGCCGCTATGACACGAGAGCACTGAAATCGCTTGATATTTTTTCCGTGCATGGCTTCCCGGTGGGACTGATACAGTGCGAGTCAAATTTCCTGGGTATTATGGAGCCTGGCCGTTACATGTGTGTAGGAAGCGGAGGCTGGGCCAACATTATCGAAAAATTCAAAAAGGCGAAAGCGTATTGCGACAATCCGTTTGAGGTGCGGCACCATGGGCGCAGGAAAAAAGTAATCCCGATTGACAAAGAATGGATTGGAGACCATCTCAATGGTTCTGGTTCCGCTCATATCCGCACAGTCAATATCTCGTGCCGGGACGCAGCAATTTGTGACTTGCCCGACAACTCACTGGACGCCGTCTTCACCGATCCTCCCTATTTCGGCAATGTCCAGTATGCGGAACTCATGGACTTTTGTTATGTCTGGCTCAAGAGATTGGTCGGTCAGACAGCCCGGCCTTTCGATGTCGTTTCAACCAGAAATCCAGATGAACTGACAGGCAACATGGACATGGGGCGCGATTTGGGTCATTTTACAGAAGGGCTTTCCGCTGTGTTTCAACGCATGTCAAAAGCCCTGAAACCGGGAGCGCCCCTTGCGTTCACGTACCATCACAACAGTATCGAGGCATACTATCCTGTTGCGGTCGCAATTCTTGATGCAGGATTGACTTGTTCTGCGTCGCTTCCCTGCCCTGCGGAAATGGGCGCGTCCATACACATAAACGGAACCGGCTCATCCATCATTGATACCGTATTCGTTTGCCGTTCAACGGGCATCATGCAACGAAAATGGCTGGCGGATTCCCCGAAGGAGGTCGCAAAAATCGTGGAGGAAGACCTTGCGCATCTCAGAGCAGGGAATGTCAAGCCGACTCCAGGTGACATCAGGTGCATCACTTTCGGCCATCTGATCCGTCTGGCGATATGGTCGTTGCGATGTGGATGGGATAAGAACAAACCAACTGCATCACGCGTGGCGGACGTGGAGAATTGGCTCCAGCGGTTCGGAGGACAGGGCGAAGTAGAAAAGTTTATCGAGACCAACAGAACAGCAACGACAAAGGATATGCCTCTGTTCGCCGTCCACGATGGTGTTGCAGAATGTGGAGCGGAATATGCCAACGTTTCCTTTTGAAGTTTCCCTGGAGGAGATTCTCCAGAACCCTGAAAGTTATGTAGATGCCGTGTTTTCATGCCTTGAGTCTGAATTTCTCGTCATGCCAAAGGGGGCTGGCTTTGTTGAATATCCTGTATTTGAGCGTGGATACGAGGCCTTAAAGATGGCCACCGCAGGTTTCTCACAGCTTGATACGGAAAAAGTATTTCGGGTAACGGTTTCTGAGCCGATCTCGATTGTAGTGTTGCGCTCAATGCTCGGTTTTACGCCCCCTGAGTGGGGCTATGTCACTACACAGAGAACGGGTGTTTCGGTTACTCAAGGCTTCGTGCGCTCGCTGGACCGGAA
>JAOQII010000008.1 GCA_026134025.1 Candidatus Syntropharchaeum sp. | reverse complement strand
ATCGTTGAACTCAAAGGAATAGAATCACCTGAAGAGGGTGCAGAATATCCATCAGTTGTAGAGTCTGTTGGAAAGTCTCCTCCACAATATGGGGAAATGGATGAAGAAGGTGAATCATAAAAAAACTTCGCATACCCCAACGTGTGTTATCGGACATCCTGCAAAATACCAAAATGAGGTGAGTTGAATGAAAGATTTATTGGAAGCAAGTATGGAAGAATTTAAGAGATTCCAAAAGGACTTTGAACTCTTGTTAAAGAAAGAAAGGGAACAATTTACTATAATTTGCGCATTCTTAGTTTTCGAAGATACTTTTAACGTTATTATAGAGACAAAAAGAGGGGATTATGAAGCTTGGTCATTTAGTATGAATTCTCGAAAAATAAAAAGGTTAGCATCGTGGAAAAGATATGAACACAATTTCGATAGAAAATGGGATGATTAGAGGTAAAAAGTATGGTTATGATTGTGAGGACATCCGATAACAGAGCGTATTCGACTTCGCTATCGCTCCGTCCAAATTCCTCGCTCCGCAACCTCTTCGCATACCCCACCGCCCGTTACCTCCAATTACCTGCTATGAGATGATCTAAAATGGAAATATCAGGGTACTCGGAAAGAGGAGTAATTAACTCACTATTCCATGAGATAAATTTTTCTCAGAATAATTTACAACTTCTCAATGATTTTTTATCTTTGGTTTCTTTTCCATATCGGACGGTCGTCTTTCAAATATCTGATGCTAAGATATTGATTGAGCAGTCTTTTTCTGATTTCGGGGATGCAGATGCGGTGATTCTGGTTAATAATCAAGGTGATAAAGAAGCTGTTTTTATTGAAGCAAAGGTTAAGACCTCTCAAAAACCTTATTGGAGCATCCTGGAGGAGTTTGAAGATTTCGAGAGTGGGATAAAGAAAATTAGTGTAAGCTCATCTAATTTGTTTGTCCAGCTATATCATAAAGTTAGACTTGCTAAAGCATTACAAATTGGCGGAAGAAGGCAACTTCAGAATGGTGTAAAATTTCCCAGATGTTCCTCAAAAACAGACCGAAAAATTGGAAATAACAAAGTGGTTTTAAAAGCTGTGGAACAATTGGAAGGATTTTGTAAAAGTCCATTATTTATTGCGTTAGTACCTGATGATATCTCAAAACTTAGAGATTTTTATAAAGACACTTTAAAGGGTTACAGCCCTGAGGGATTTCAAGATTGGGATATTAGAAATTGGGGTTACCTTTCCTGGGCTCAGGTTAAAGAATTCTGCGAAGAATATAGCCTGGGAGTGACATTAAAAACTTTTGAATGGAATGATGGACAAATTTATTAAAGGTGAGGTAATTCCGTCGTTGATCAGCTCTACCCCCTCAGCACCCTCCCCACAACCTCAAGCACCATCAGGACATCCTTCTCACGGATATTTCCCATCGTACCTATCCTGAATATCTTGCCCTTCAGCCGCTCCTGTCCGCCTGCAATCACAACTCCCATCTTCTTAGCACGACTTCTCAGCTCATCGGCACTGATCCCCTCGGGCATCTTTATCGCTGTGACGGTATTTGAATATCTGCTAACATCATTGAGACGCGGAAAGAGTTCAAGCCCCCACTCCTTAACAGCATCCCTCACCATTGAAGCTAAGTGTGTGTGCCGCCTGATCCTGACATCTACTCCTTCTTCCATCACAATATTTATCGCTTCATCCAGCGCATAAAAGAGCGGTAACGCAGGTGTGTATGGTGTCTGTCCCTTATCTGCTGACTTCTTATACGCCTTCAGATCCATGTAAAGCGGTGGAGATTCAACCATTCTATCCATTGCACGTTCACTAACTGAGATCATTGAAAGACCAGGGGGCATACCAAGACACTTCTGTGACCCGAGAACCGCGATATCAACGCCCCATTCATCAACCCTGACATCCATCCCTCCGATCGAGGTAACACCATCCATTATAAAGAGCAGATCGTTTTCTCTTGCAATCTCTGCAATCTCAGGCGCTGGATTGGTGATCCCAGCAGAAGTCTCGTTGTGAACCATCGCTACTGCCTTCAGATCTTTCTCTTCTTCAACGATTCTTCTCACATCGTCAGGTTCGATCGGGTCTCCCCATTCATATTCAAGCGGTACGGGATCGCCATATCGTTTTGCGATCTCATGAAATCGATCCCCGAACTTTCCGTTTACGATCGTGAGTATCTTTTCATTTTTTATAATATTTGAGATCGCCGCTTCCATTGCGCACGATCCAGAACCACTGAGCACGAAAACATCGTTTTCTGTCTGCATAATCTCTTTCAGTCCCTTCTCAATCCGTCCAAAGATCTCTTTGAACTCCTCTCCTCTGTGATTGATCATCGGACGGGACATTGCGCGCAGAATGCGCGGTGCAACAGGAACCGGTCCTGGCAACATTATAATCTCATCTTCAAGGTCCATCTTATACACCTCTCATCTCTCGTATTTTTGTAGCAACCTCTCTCAAGAGTTTTTCTTTGGATTCAGGCTTTTCAATAAGGATTCTACCCTTTTCGCCCCACCATCGCCTGGGATATGCCTTTTCCTTCTCGATCATGGGTTCAATTCCAAGTTTGCGAAGCGCCTTAGCGATCTCTTCAAGCTTCGGGGATTTGACAGAGATTTTTCGCGGTATCCTTCGACCACCACTTCTCGAGACCTTTTTATCAAGATATGTGGGCCAGATCACAGTCTCTCGCTTACTCATACAAGAACCCCCCGTTTTGCTGCAAAGGTCTCAACATCTTTATCTCCCCTGCCCGATAGGTTGACAACGATGATACCGTCTTTGAACTCATCGGCGATCTTCAATGCATGAGCGAGTGCGTGTGCAGACTCGAGAGCTGGCAGGATCCCCTCTTTTTTACACAGAATCTCAAAGGCATCAAGCGTCTCTGAATCGTCCACTGCAACATAGTTAACCCTTCCCTGCTCCTGAAGATAGACGTGCTCGGGTCCCACGCCTGGATAATCAAGCCCTGGCGCAACTGAGTGTGAGGTCTTGATCTGTCCGTCATCATCCTGAAGGATCTTTGTGAACGCACCATGAAGCACGCCGTCTGTCCCCATACAGCAGGATGCTGAGTGCATCTCGGTATCAAGCCCCTCTCCTGCGGCTTCAACTCCGATAAGGTTTACATTCATGTCTTTTAAAAAGTCATAGAATATCCCGATCGCATTTGACCCGCCTCCCACACATGCAACAATCGCATCGGGAAGCTTTCCCTCAGATTCAAGTATCTGTCTGCGCGTTTCCTTCCCTATTACACGCTGAAACTCACGGACAATCACTGGATATGGATGGGGTCCAACGACCGAACCGATGAGGTAGTATGTGCTCTCCACATTTGTGATCCAGTCACGCATCGCCTCGTTTATCGCATCCTTCAGCGTCCTTGAACCTGTCTCAACAGGAATCACGTTTGCACCCATCAGCTTCATCCTGAAGACGTTCAGCCGCTGGCGTTCCATATCAACGCTTCCCATGTAGACATCGACTTTCATGCCGAGCGATGCACCTGCTATAGCTGTTGCAATACCATGCTGACCTGCTCCTGTCTCTGCGATCAAACGGGTCTTACCCATGTATTTTGCAAGAAGTGCCTGTCCGAGCGTATTGTTCAGCTTGTGCGCACCACCATGCACAAGATCTTCCCGTTTGAGATAGATCTTACAGCCATATTCTCTGCTTAAGTTTGAACAGAAGTAAAGCGGTGTTTCTCTTCCTGCAAACTCAGTTAAATAATATTCAAGCTCCTTTTTAGAATTTTCATCACTGCAGAAGCGTTTAAACGCTGCATCAAGCTCCTTAAGCGATGGAACAAGTATCTCAGGTGCAAACATCCCACCGAACTTTCCAAACTTACCTTCACTCACCATCGGGACACGCCTCCACATCATGGTTGAAGATGTCACTCATCACACCTGCGACCAGGCCACCTATAGCATCATCGAGAAAGGGACCAAGCTTTGAGAGGATACCTGGCTTCTTCTGGTCGTACTGTGTGAAGTTGAATAACCCCCTCGATCCTGCAATATACTCTGCGATCGCGATCCCGATAAGCTCATCTGCAAGAAGATAAACAGGATCTGGATCATTGAGCCCGCAGATCCTTCCTGCATACACCTCCTCCTCAAGCCTCATCGCAGCGATCATCAGTGATTCGATGTTGACATCCATCAGGGCATCTTCGATCCCGGATTTTAACCTACCACTCACAGAAGCTGGATCATCTCCTATGTAGAGCGACATCCCACAATCTACCATATCATCGAGATTTATTCCACGCTCATGCAATCGATCGATCACCTTTCGTTTGAGTGAGATCTTCTCCTGAAGCTCGATCGCGCGCCTGACACCTTTTTTCACAAGTCGCCCGATCTCAGCACCGATGGGGGTTGCAAGCCCTGTGTACTCGATTAGATCTGAGTTTTCATCACCAAAAGATGCCACTACCACGCTATCTGTTGTCGTGCCTGTAACAAACGATGTTCTCTTAATATCTCCTGTTCTTGCGTCAAGATCGATCAGCGCTGCAGTCTTTGCTTCGGTTGCGGTTATTATCGCATTTGCCATCGCGGCTTCAGTCATAGATCCCGCTGTAAGTAGAATTATATTTATCGTCCCAAAGTCTGCGGTGGCGGGATTTGACAGCCCAGCAGTTATTACGGCTGTAACCCCATCCCCCTCTTCGATGACCGCATTTTCCATATCAACCGCCGTCATCATACCGATGCTCTTTTCAGGATCAAAACCCATCTCGCTGATCCTCTTTATCAGATCTGCGATCGGATCCTCATGATCATAATCAAGCCCAACATGAACATTCACGATCGCCGCACACTCACGGTATCCGCCGTTGTAAACTGCAGAACTCAATGCTCGAAAACTCTCGCTTGAGCTTATCGCAATTGCATCCTCAAACTGCCTTATCTCCCACATTCAGATTACACCTCGCGTTCAACGACATACTTCGCAAGCTTAACCATCAGTTCCCGTTCACGGCTTGGTGGAATCCGATCAGCGATCGAGAATATCTCTCTGAGAAAAGAATCTGCCACATCTTTTGCATATTCAAATGCATTGGTCTTCTCAAATATTTTGATTACATCTCTGATCTGCTTTTCGTTATACGGTCTGTTGAGTGACTCGATGATACGCTCTCTTTCGGCATTCGATCCATTTTTCATGGCGTGCATCAGGATCAGTGTTGGTTTACCTTCGGATATATCATCACCAATCTTTTTGCCATATTTCTCCTCCTCCCCTATTAAGTTGAGCAGATCGTCCCGTATCTGGAATGCAATACCAACATTCTCCCACATCTTGAAAAGATCTGATGCGATCGACTCATCAGCCCCACCTGCGATCGCACCACAGTATGCCGACGCACCAAAGAGGGCACCGGTCTTTTTTCTGAGAAGCTCAATCACCCACGCTTCATCTATCTCAGGCTGTGATCTGAAGCTGATGTCCATCGCCTGCCCCTCAACAAGTGCCACATGCATTCGGGCAAAGGAAGAAAATATCTTCCACGATCTTTCAAGACCATGTATTGCCCTGCATTCCAGAAGAATCTCGTAAGACAACCCGTAAAGTCCATCTCCTGCGTTGAGGGCGAGTGGCATACCATAGATCCTGTGCATTGTCGGCTTGCCCCGCCTGAGCATGCTGTCATCCTCTATATCATCATGCAGGAGCGTGGAGTTGTGGAATAACTCAAGCGCAACGGCAACAGGAATAACATCTTCAACCCTGCCGCCAACAAGTTCTGTTGATAACATAGACAGAACAGGTCTGAGTCGTTTTCCGCCTCGCTCCATCAACTCAATCATAATCTTATAGTGAATCTCAGGAGTTCTACCAGTTAGGTATCTGGGGTATGACCTCTCAAATAGTTCCCGATACTCACTCAGCTCTTCAATGATCGTCATCTAAGTGTTATCTCCTGACCGTTTCTCAACAGATGTACATCCTCGCCAAGCACATATCCAAGCTCTTCTGCAAGCTCAGCGTAAGAACCTGTCATTGAGAGACTTCCGTGTGCAGGTATAACATGCGTCGCGTTTATCATTTTCATCAATTCCCAGTGATCCTCCCGTGCCGCATGTCCTGAGACGTGGATGCCAGTATAGATCCTTGTGCCCTTCATTCTGAGCTTTGTCTCTAATGAATATCTGTTTGCCTCGTTGAGTGGTGTGGGAATCACCGCAGCCGAAAATATAACCTTATCCCCTTTCTCCACTTCATAGGGTGTATTTCCATCTGCTATTCGTGGGAGAATCGCGCCAGGCTCACCCTGATGTCCTGTAACGATCGGGAGGAACTTCTCCTTCCCTTCTGACATGATCTGCTTGAGAGTTTTATCAATCTGTCTTCGATCTGCTGCAACGATCAGGTCATCTGGAAACTTGATGTAATCCATCTTTCTTGCAACCTCAAAATATCGACCCATTGAGCGTCCGAGAAGTACAGGTTTGCGACCTGATTTTTTAGCTGCCTCTATTATAGATAAGATCCTTGCGGTATGTGAGGAAAACGTTGTTACAACCATACCTGTATCGGCATCACCGATTCCTGTTATAACGTCCATCACAAGATCCTTTGCAACTGTCTCCGAAGGAGTTTTACCATTAACATCCACGCGGGTGGACTCAACGATCATCGCGAGTACACCCTCTTTCCCAAGTCTTCGCAATCTGTTCTCATCAAGAGGATCATTGAGGATCGGGTATCTATCGATCTTGAAGTCATTTGCGTACAGTATCGCGCCTTCTGGTGTGCGTAAAGCCGCAAATACGCAGTCGGGGATTGAGTGCTGGACACGGATGAACTCAAGTTCGATTCTTTCAGAGATCCTGTAGGTCTCACCTGCATTCAATCTGATGAGTAAGTTATCAATCCTGAACTTTCGCTCTGATTTGAGCTGCTGAGAGATCAACTCGATCGTGAATGGTGTTGCGATTATGGGTGCCCTGTAGCGGTGTGCAAGTTTCGGGATCGCCCCAATATGATCTAAATGCCCGTGTGTACAGACGATCGCAATCACGTTCCCATCGATCTGGTTCATGATCGTATCATCCGGTATCGCACCCATCTGGATCAGGTCGAGCGAGTGCATCCGTTCTATCTCAACGTCCTCGTGGATCTGTACCCGATCGAGCCTTATGCCCATATCCATGATGACGATCTCTTTATCGATGCGGATGGCAGTCATATTTCTTCCAACCTCGTTGTATCCGCCAACCGCTATTATTCCTATCTCTACCATTTTAAAATTCCCTCTACCTCAGATTATAAAAGCTTTTCAGAGATCTTCTGGGTCTGTGATTTTGCCTGCGATCGCACTTGCAGCTACCACAGCAGGAGAAGCTAAATAGACAAGAGAATCTTTATGACCCATACGACCCACGAAATTTCTGTTTGTCGAACTGACGCAGACCTCACCTGCATCAAGAACCCCCATGTACCCTCCAAGACATGCACCACAGGTCGGACCTGATACAAACGCACCAGCAGATGCAAATATCTCAAGAAGTCCTTCTCTGATTGCCTGAAGATACACCTGCTGAGTTGCAGGAACGACGATCATCCGAACATTGCGTTTCACCTTTCTCCCATTCACAATCGCTGCTGCAATTCTCAGATCCTCGATCCGCCCGTTGGTGCATGATCCAAGATATGCCTGATCGATCACAACATCCAGATCCCGCGCAGGAGATGTGTTATCTGGCAGAAATGGTGCTGCCACTGTTGATGGGATCGTTTCTGCATCATACCTGAATGTATCCTCATACTCTGCGTCCTTATCGGCATACACGGGAGTATAATCTCCCCTGACCCTTCCTTTGAGATATTCAAAGACTTTATCATCTGGTGGGATGATTCCAGCCTTGGCACCGGCCTCGATCGCCATATTACATATCGTGATTCGATCAGCAAGCGGCAGCGACTCAATCGCAGATCCATAAAATTCCTGTGCCCTGTAGAGTGATCCAGATACACTTATATCACCCAGAATGTGCAGTATAATATCCTTTCCAGATACATACCGTCTGAGTTTACCATCCACGATGAACCGCTGGGTTTCGGGAACCTTGAACCAGAGTTCGCCTGTCGCCATCACTGCAGCAGCCTCTGTTGACCCGATGCCAGTTGAGAATGCGCCAAGTGCACCGTATGAGCATGTGTGTGAGTCAGCACCAACAATAAGCCTGCCTGGCGCTGCAAATCCCTCCTCGATCATGACCTGGTGGCAAACCCCGCCATCCCCTGGCCAGTAGTAGTTCTCGATCCCGTACTTTATACAGTAATCCTGCAGGGCTTTCGCCTGTTTTGCTGATGCGAGGTCTTTATTTGGGACGTAGTGATCTGCGATGGCAACCACGCTTTCTCGTTGCATCGAATGGTTAAGTTCCTCAAATACCTCAAATGCAGGTACGCCTGTGACGTCGTTAACCATTACATAATCGATCTTGCACGCAACGATCTCACCAGCACTCACACGCTCTCCTTCTACAGATTTACGACTAAGAATCTTCTCTGCTATCGTTGACATAAAACCAGCGACCCTCCATCTACAGTGATACAATCACTGATCTAACTATCCAAGATGTTTATTTAAGACCTTCTGCAATCGCTTTGCAGCAAAGGGTTTGACGAGGTAGTCCACGGCCCCTGCCTCCATCGCCTCGTTGATGATATTTGGCATATCGATCGCTGTTATGACGACGATCTTCGCCTCAGGATCAATCGTACGGATGGATTTTATCGCTTCGACACCGTTCATCTCTGGCATCACGATATCCATCGTAACAAGATCTGGTTTGAGAGTTTTGTACGCACCGATCGCCCGCTCTCCTGTGGCCTCGACCGATACATCATAAAGCTCATCATCTATCATCTCCTTCATCATTCTGGTGATGGCTTCTGCATCATCGACTATCAAGATCTTCTTCTTTTCCATCTATATTCTCCACTTACAAACTAAAACAATTACACGATCGGATCAAGCTTTACCCTTGGGTAGCCGCCTGATACATCGAGGCTCATGTAGTAAAGCTCTGTTCTCGGCTTCACACCATAGATTACGATAGAGCCAGATAGTGCCTCAAGCTTCAGGTGGATGTTTGAGATATCAGCCAGGTACCTGTTGACATTCTCCGTACTATCCCTCCCGAGTGCGATGGTGAGTGAGCTTGCATCTGCAGTACTCCTTGCAAGGATGCTCATCAGCTTCAATAGCTCGTCTTTGCTGTTGTATATGTAATCAAGCACATCAAATCCCACTGTGTTGAGAACAGGGTTTCCGGTATCCTCACGGAGATTCTTCCATATCTTCTGCCACTTTGCAACGTCCACCATCAGATCTCCAGGCTCGATCGTGCATACATAATCCTCTACTTCAAACCCTTCACTATCAGGAAGATATGTAAACTCCACAAACTTCATCAACTCATTCAATCGATCCTCGAAACCATAGAGGTATGCATTTGCCTTCATTCTCTTTGGGCTTACCTCGCCGGTCGGGAACATGACCACAGGATTCTCCTGATGTATGAAGTTTGCGACCGTCTGCATCAGGACGTTCATGAAGGCATCCTGTGCGACATCAGCCCCAATATCAAGAAATACAAAGCTTCCAAGGGGATAACCACCACCAAGCATATCATCAAGATCCTCTGATCCCGATGAAAAGTAAGAGGGCGTATCCTCTATCGGCTCAAATCGCTTATGCTCTGGCGGATAGACAAATTTGAAAGGCTCTAAGCTGTTGAAGATCCCTCCCTCAAGTGAAAACAGATAAGATGGACGTTCTCGCTTTACTCCCCTTATTTTAGTGACATTAAGCGTCCTGACAGCCCTTCCATCGATATCCTCTGCCTTCATCGAGATTACACTATCGACAAGGTAGTCGAGTTTATCCTGAAACGTGTACTCGGTCACAAGTATAAAGTCGATATTTGCCTTGCTTGAGATATCTGTGATCAAAGTCTCGAGATCCTCCTTGTTCTCAAGTTCCCCGGTCTGTGTCAGAACCGCATCCCAGCTATCTATAACCACGACAGCGACCTCAAACTCGTCGCACATGCGGTAGATGTTGCCAAGGAAGCTTGGACGATCAGAGTATTTCAGCGTATTTATAAAATAATTCATATCCACGTTCTCACGCACAGTGGCAGGCTCAAACTCTGATTGTGTGGCATCTATGATATTCTTTGGTGGTATGACCTTGGAAATCCATGGAAAATCGGCATAGAGCTTGGTATTATCAACTCTCGTTGAGAGGTAAATCCCATTATTTGTCCCGTAAAGTTCTCTCAGGAGTGTTAATGCGAAGATAGTCTTACCTGTCCCAGGCTCACCCTTTACCAGCATTGTTTTGCCCAGTTCGCCCTTGAAAAACTCTGTAATTTCATTAGGAACTGCCATAATTAAACCTCAGTTTCCTTAAATTATTAATACCCCTTTCAAGTTAAGTGTGTTGTAGATATTATTTAAGTATTTTGACATATTTTACCCTCCACATGGGATCACAGTTTCAAAGTGTCTATTAGCTTTTATAAAGTTTTCTACCAACTAATACAATATTGTTTAGCTTCAGCAATATTCTGATTCATAAACTATATAGCCAATATTTAAGTATAATGAATTCGATACACAATGATGGAAGTGGGGGTGGTAGGGGAGATCCCTATACTTATGAAACAGGCAAAAGAGAAACGAGATGGCGTTCAAAGTACTTTGCAGCTTGTAGCGTGCTCTGCTCTTCGAAGAAATCTTATAATTAACCTGAGTGAAGGCAACAAATCTTTGAGAGACCTGCGGGAGAAATTAGGGATAAGCTCTACAACCGCGATACACGCGCTGCGGGATCTTGAAAAGGGAAACATCGTTCTCCAGGATGAGGGTAGAAACTATGGACTTACGAGAATAGGCGAGATAGTTGCATCGAATCTAATCAACTTTACAAATGCTCTTGACGTACTGAAGAAGCACGAGAGTTTCTGGCTTGAGCACGATATTAGTGGCATCCCGGAACATTTGCTTGGAAAGATTGGATGCTTGAGCGATTCGATCGTAGTAAAAGCTGATGCCACGGATATTTTTAAAGTCTACTCTAATTTTGTTGACATACTGCAAAACGCCAGAGAAGTGATGGGTGTATCAGCCATGTTTGTGCCAGATTATCCTTTGATATTTCAAGAATTACTTGAGAAAGGAGTCAGCGTGCAACTTATATTAACAAAAAAAGTGTTGGAGAAAATAGACCAAAAGATTCTAAAATCACTCGTGGAAAATAATAGTTCAAAACTTGAGCTGTACGTTATAGAAGAGGATTTGAAAGTTGCTTTTACTGTTACTGATTATTGCCTCTCCTTTGGACTTTTCAGCCCAGATGGGACATACGATTGGAATAAAGACTTGATAAGCTACGATAAAGAAGCGATTGAGTGGGGTAAGAAGCTCTTTGAATGGTATCTCAAGCAGACCGAAAGGGTTTGATGTAGAAGATGAAACTGATATTTATCTCATGGGCTGATGACCGATATAGAAGACGTTCACGTAAAAAATCAATCTGGTAAGGCTGGTCATTTATTCAACCGTTCATTATCACATCTGCTCAGAGATCTTTACATATTAATAGATAAATTTCTTTCATTTTTAATGGTAAGTTCCATATTCATTGGAATCACTGGCTTTTTACTACCTTATTTTTCCTTCTCGCTTTATGAAATAGATGTCAATTATAACCTGCTTCTTGCCTCGTTCCTGCTTACCTTTACTGTATATAACCTCGATAAAGTGACAGGCATAGAAGAAGATTCGATAAACGTCCCAGAGAGAGCGGGATTTATTGAAAAAAATAAACGTTGTATTATTTTTGCTGTGATAATAGCATATCTTGGCGCTCTCACATTATCATTTTTACAAAGTCCTTTTGCCATTTTTATAATTCTATTTCCCTTCTGCATCGGGATTGTGTACAGCATAAAAATTTCGAATTTCAGGTTGAAAGATGTGACAGGCGTAAAAAATATCACAGTCGCATTATCCTGGGCTGTGATAGGAACATTTCTACCTTCAGTTGTTTCTTTTCGTGGTTCTACTTTAATCTTGTTGTTTTTTTATTACTTTTTCACGAAATGTTTCATCAACACCGTCCTGTTCGACGTCCGCGATATCGAGGGTGACAGAATAAACAACGTGAAAACGATACCGGTCGTATTTGGAATGAAAAATACAAGACGATTTCTTCTAATCCTCAACTCAACACTGATACCATGGCTTATCCACTCCTATACGGGTGGCCTCTTCCATAAGTACATCCCTGCTCTAATTTTTGGCATCATTTATGGCTACTGGTACATCCTCCATTTCTGCAGGGATGGTTTAAAGATCGGGGGGTCAATTGACTTTCTTGTGGACGGTGAATGGATTCCTCTTGCGATATTATGCTTCATCTGTAAGATCTCGTCCATCTAAAGAGTATTTTTATAGCTCTCTTGCGAGCGCCACCTCATCACAATCTGGAAACTTCGGACATTTGAGGCACCATCCCCAGACCTTATGCGGGAGTGTATCCTTTGCGACCTCGCTGAAACCGCACTTCTTGAAGAAGTCAACGCTCAATGTTAGTGTAAATACTTTTTCAAGCCCTAACTCTTTTGCTTCGGTGATTGCAGCCTCAAGAAGCTTTTGTCCAACACCTTCGCCCGTCAACCTCTCCTCAACCGCGAGTGAACGTATCTCGCCGAGATCGCCCCAGATTATATGGAGGGCACAACAGCCTGTAACCTTTCCTTCAGGATCGATGTATACAAAAAAACTCCTTAAATTCTCATAAAGATCGCTCATAGAACGCTGAAGAAGTAGGTTCTTCGCTGCGTAGGCATCGATCAACTTTTTTATCGCTGGAACATCAGCTACCTTTGCCCTCCTTATCATGTAAAATTTTTAAAATAAGAGAGTATTTAAAGATTCTCAAGGATACAAAACAGGAGATAACATGTTATCCATCGCAATCGCTGGAAAGCCAAACGCTGGTAAATCTACGTTTTTCAAGGCAGCAACCCTTGCAGATGTTCAAATTGCAAACTACCCATTTACAACCGTGGATGCGAACAAAGGCGTGGGATACGTGCGGGTTAAATGCCCCTGCATCGAGCTTGAAGCGCGGTGCGGGAGGTGTGTTGAAGGTATTCGATACATACCTGTTGAGCTTATCGATGTTGCAGGACTTGTACCAGATGCCCACAAAGGAAGAGGGCTTGGGAATGAGTTTCTGGATAACCTCCGGCAGGCTCAGGCGATAATTCATGTGGTAGATGCCTCTGGTGGGACGGATATTGAGGGGAACCCGGTCGGCATCGGCGATCACGATCCACTCGATGATGTCAAATTTCTGGAGCATGAGATCACGATGTGGATCGCGGGAATTCTCAAGCGGAACTGGGATAGGTTATCGAAGAAGGCATCTGCAGAGGGTGTGAAGATCGAGGATCTAATCTTAAACCAGCTTCGGGGGGTTGGCGTTGATGAGCTTGAGGTTAAACGAGCGCTGCATAACGCAAAGGTCGATCTCGATACCCCCACGCAATGGAGCGATGACGAACTTGTAACTGTCGCAGACTGGATACGCAGGGAGAGTAAGCCACTTCTGATCGTTGCAAACAAGATGGATATCGCTCCCGAGGATAACATAAAGCGGCTCATGGAGCTTGATTACATCGTTGTTCCAACATCAGCAGAGGCAGAACTTGCACTGAGGATGGCATCAAAACATGAGCTTATATCTTACCTCTCAGGGGATTCTGAGTTTTCTATTAAGGTAGACGGGCTTAAACCAGCACAGAAAAAAGGGCTTCTTAAGATACAGGCATTGCTTAAAGATTTTAAATCTACAGGTGTTCAGGATGCGATCAATCGGGTGGTATTCGAGCTTCTGGATAATATCACGGTTTTTCCTGTCGAGGACGAGAATAAATTTGCAGACTCAAACGGAAGCGTGCTTCCTGATGCTTTCTTGATGAAGCGTGGTGGCACGTCGCATGATCTTGCATACATGGTCCACACCGATATCGGGAATGGTTTTCTCTACGCTGTGGATGCGAGAAGTAAGATGCGGCTCTCTGAGAAGCATGAACTTGAGGATGGAGACATTGTAAAGATCGTTGCTGTTAAGAGATGATGGTGATCAATTGGTTACGATCAGGGTTATTCTTCTTGAACCGCTCTATGGAGGTAATATAGGCTCTGTGGCAAGGGTTATGATGAACTTTGGCTTCAGGGACCTTGTTCTCGTGAACCCGCCTGTGATTGGGGACGAGGCACGTACCTTTGCATCGAACCCGAATGCCATCGATTTTCTTGAGTCTGCCACGGTCGTAGGGAGTTTTGAGGAGGCAATTCATGACTCGAACCTTGTGGTTGGAACGACCTCAAAGATGGGTGAGACCGAGAACAGACATGTGAGGATGCCTGCTTATTCACCAAAAGCGCTTAAAGCGAAATTTGACGGAAAAAAAGGAAATGTATCACTCGTATTCGGTAGAGAAGACAGAGGTCTATCATCAAATGAGCTTTCAAGATGTGATATCATCGCTGTGATACCGACAAGTGCCAGTTATCCTGTTATGAACATATCACACGCTGTTGCAATCTTTCTCTATGAGTTACAGGATCTGAGCCCGGGGCAATATCCGCTTGCAGACCGGTATAACAAAGATCTGCTCTATGAACATATTCATGAGTTTCTCCATAAGATCCCATATCCACAACACAAACTGGAGAAGACGGCATTGATGATAAAAAGAATTCTTGGAAGAGCAGAGCTTACAGGGAGAGAGGTTCAGACGCTGAGAGGGGTTCTAAAAAGGACTGAAAGAGCGATAAAGGAGGGGAGAGAATCGGAAAGATAAAGATGGTTGCATACGACCTCGAGGGCGTACTGGTCGATGAGGAGAGTATCTGGGTCAAGCTCAGTCGTGCTTTTGGGACCGATGGGCTCGATCCAGCATTGAAAGACGATTATCTCGCAGGTAAAATCTCGTATAAAGAATGGTCTGATCACGTTGTATCCCGCTGGAAGGGGAGAGAGGTCAGCGTGATCGATGAGTTTGTGAGGAGGACCCGACTCATGCCCGGGGCAAAAGAGACCACTTCAATCCTGAGAGAAGCAGGTATAAAGCAGGTTATTATCACAAATTCGATCTCGCACCTTGCTTATGATGTTGGAGAGAGGCTTGGGATTTCGCGTTCTTGTATACGCTCAAATATTCTTGGGGTAAAGAATGGTAAGCTCACGGGCAGGATGGAGTTCTATCATAGTTGGGAGGATAAAAGCTCCTCGCTAAATCACTTTGCATCGATTTTGGGCGTTGGGATGGGTGAGATCGCTGTTGTCGGCGATGGAATAAACGATATCGAGATTATCAAGGATGCTGGACTTGGTATCGCCTTTTGTCCAGAGGATCCAGGCGTGCGTGAGTCTGCTGATTATGTGGTAGAACATAAGGATCTTAGCGAGATTATAGGGCTGGTTGATATTTATTGAGTTGCATCTCAACACATGCTTCAACCCATCTCTGAGGAGGTTGTATTTTGCTGGATCTCTGATGTAGTTCAGAAGAAGCAGTATCACGTCACCCATCTCAACCCCTGCCGTCACAGTTTATGTCGACTATCGCTTTAAGTGGATGACGGGCGTACGCCTCATAATTGAATGGAGGTGGAACAATGAAGGTTCAAGATGTTATTAGGAAGCCTCTTGTTACGTGTGACGGGGATACTACCATTGACAAGGTCGCAGAGCTTCTCGATAGACATGGGGTGATTGCAGAAGAGAAGCGGGCAACCCGCGCTCACCCCCTGGATATCAGGGATGAGATGCGAAATAAGCGAATAAGCAGAAAGAGGGCGCCTGGCGAGCGACCTGGAGTGGGTGAATGAGGCGACGATACGCCTCATCGAGGGTTGGTGTGAAGATGATCTTCACGGCATTCGCCTTTGATCTTTATAATCTTTCCACGATCAGGCACGGTGAGGCAGCTTAGCGATAGCTATCGTCAAATTAAGGATTGGAGGGGGATTAAAGGGAGATCTGGTGTTAGCGGCACTTATTCATGAGAGGGAGTTCGTTTTAAGTTTTGACTGGTGTGGGGAGGGGTAAATCAAAATACTCTGGAGAGTTACGGTAAATAACTATCCACTTTTTCATGATTTTGTTTTGCATCCTATAAAACTTATATCATATTAGTTATACTTAAATATATATTTTTAGTAAGTTATCCCCTAATAACTATTTACTTTTAGATATGACATAAATATATATAAATTATTTAAAATTAATATTATTATTTTTATGTCTTTTAATTCAAATTTCTAAAATCACCATTAAAGTTATATCTTTTGTTTCGGAAGGTGTACCTAATGGAACAAAAAAAGGTTGGGTTATATCTCAGGGTGAGCACAGAAGAACAGGCATTAACAGGTGTCAGCCTTTCTGCCCAGAAACAGAAGCTCGAGGAGTACTGCAAGTTCAATGAGTGGAAGATTGTAGGAAGTTATGTCGATGCAGGTATGAGTGGAGGCACATTGAACCGTCCAGAGCTCCAGAAACTGATAGAAGATTGCAAAAAGGACGTTCTTGATGTTTTGCTGGTTTATAAGCTTGATAGGTTAAGCAGGTCTTTGAGAGACATCATTTTAACTATTGACGAGCTTAGAAGTTACGGTGTGGATTTTGTGAGCCTCACAGAGCAAATTGATACAACGACACCGGTGGGAAAACTTATGTTTCACATCATTGGAGCGTTCGCAGAGTTTGAGAGAGACATAATCCGCCAGAGAGTAATCATGGGAATGGATCAAAAGGCTAAAGATGGACACGTTCAGTACAAGCCGCCATTTGGCTACAGATTTGAGGATAAGCGGCTGATTGTGGTGGAAGATGAAGCAGAGATCGTGAGAGACATATATCGCGCTTACTTGCGTGGAAATAGTACAGTTAAGATCTCAAGGTCCCTCAATCTTCCACGCTCACTTGTTTACAGAATCCTGACGAATGAGACCTATCTCGGTCGAGTGAAGTGGGGTGATAATGTCTTTGACGGGGGTCATGAGCGTATAATTGATGAGGGCTCATTTCTACAGGTTTCAGAGATGCTTAGAAATAAGCGAAAACGATGATCGGGGCATGGCATAATATTATAATACACCCTTCCTACCCTATATACGTTATGATGTATAAGATACCGGTAATTCCTGGTGATGGTGTTGGACCAGAGATAATTGATGAGGGAAAGAAGGTGATCGAGGCAGTCGCCGATGTAGAGGGCTTTGATATTGAGTGGATAACCTATGACTTTGGCGGGGATCGCTATCTTGAATCCGGGAAGTTGATAGATGAGGGCGATCTCAGGGAGCTTGGTCAATATAAAGCGATATATCTCGGTGCATTCGGCGATCCAAGGGTAGAACCAGGTGTTCTTGAGCTTGGGATTCTTCTGAAGCTGAGATTTTACTTTGATCAGTATGTCAACTTAAGGCCCATAAAGCTCCTTGAAGGTGTCTGGACCCCGATCAAGGATAAAGGACCTGAGGATATCGATTTCGTTGTTGTGAGAGAGAACACCGAGGATTTCTATATCGGTATCGGCGGAAGATTCAAGGGTAGACGTTCAAAGGTACATCTTGAGCTTTTGAGGGATCTATACAAGGTCAAGTTCGATCTTGATATTGAGAGTAGCAGTGAAGAGATTGGTTATCAGATCGGTGTAATCTCAAGAGAAGGGGCAGAGCGCGTGATAGATTACACGTTCAAGCTCGCAGAGAAGAAGAATATGGGACACGTTACAGGGATCGATAAGGCAAATGTCCTCAATGAGATGTACAGCCTATGGAGGGAGGTCTTTCTTGAGGTTGCAGCGCGTTATCCATCGATTACGACCGAGTTCAACTTTGTTGATGCAGCAACGATGTGGTTTGTGAAGAACCCTGAGTGGTACAGGGCAGTTGTTGCACCGAACCTTTTTGGGGATATAATCACAGATCTTGGTGCGATGATACAGGGCGGGCTTGGGCTTGCACCAGGAGGTAATATAAACCCTGAAGGAACATCAATGTTTGAACCGATACATGGATCAGCTCCAAAGTACACTGGAAAAAATGTGGTAAACCCGATCGCGACGATCTGGGCTGGTGCGATGTTACTGGAAGAGCTGGGTGAGGTAACTGCGGCAGATAGGATAATAACTGGGATAAAAGATGTTTTGAAGGAGGGGAGGGTGCGAACCTATGATCTTGGTGGCAGCAGTAAGACATCAGAGGTAGGGGACGAGATTGCAAGAAGGATCAGGGAGGTCTAATTTGCGGATTTACTCATACTCTCGAATCGCGACGTATGAAAACTGTCCGTTCCAGTTCAAACTTCGATACATCGATCGGATAAAGCCTGGCACCGAGGGTGTTGAGGCATTTATGGGATCGCGGGTACATGAAAGCCTTGAGAAGCTCTACAGGGATAAGTCAATGGCAAAGACCCCGTCGCTTGAGGAATTGCTCGATTTTTATCGAGAAAATTGGGATAAGAACCTTCATGATGGCGTGGTTGTGGTACGGAAGGACTATTCAATAGATAACTACAAAGAGGTGGGGGCACGCTGTCTGGAGGAATATTACGGCAGATACTTTCCGTTCGAACAGGCAAAGACGATCGCACTTGAGAAGCGGATAGAGGTGCCGCTCGGTGAGGCGGATCTTAAATTTGTTGGCTTCATCGATAGGTTGGATAGAAGAGAAGACGGGACGTACGAGATCCATGACTACAAAACGTCATCCACACTCCCGAACCAGGCAGAGATCGATCAGGATAAGCAGCTTGCGTTATATCAGCTCGGGATTGAGCCTCTATGGGATGATACCAGTAATATTGAGCTTGTATGGCACTATCTCAGGTTTGATAAGGAGTTAAGATCAAAAAGAGATCATGATACGCTGGATAAACTTAAAAACGAGTTTTTATCAAGGATATACGAGATTGAGACAACAGAAAAGTTTGAACCAAAAGAGTCTGCACTCTGTAACTGGTGTGGATATCAGGATCTCTGCCCATCCAAGAAGCATGCTTTCAAGGTGGCAAAACAAAAGCCAGAGGATTTTCTCAAGGAGGATGGTGTAAAACTCGTAAACAGATTTATCGAGGTTAAAAACAAGAAGAAAGAGCTCGAAAACGAGGAAGCAAAGATAAAAGAAGCGATATTCTCATACGCAGCCAGTGAGGGGGTTGATGTACTAATCGGGAGTGGTTATAAGCTCAAGCTCAAGCTGTTAAGAAGGCCAAAATATCCGTCAAAGTCAGACGATGAGGCGCGATATGACGCACTCGTTGATCTCCTGAAAAAGAGCGATCTATGGGAGGAGGTGTCGGTTTTTAACCAAAGCAAACTTTTAAACTATCTAAAAGAAAATAAGGTGAAGGAAGATCTTCTAAATTCCATTAAATCCTATGAAGAGATCGTTGAGGATAAGCGAATTTATACATCGAGGCTAAAAGATATCGAGGATGAGAGGTGAGAGACATTTATGGATCTTGGGAAAGTTGAAAGCTATATCAGGGAGTTATTCGGCAAAGACGCGAGTATCAAAAGCGCTGGGGAGATTGGGGGTACAGATGAGCTCAAAGGTTTTGGGTATGGAAAGCCGCTTAAGATAAATATCGAGGTTGAAGGGGTCGAGAAAGGTCTTGTCCTCTCATCGATGCGTGGGGATTCATTCGGGCATGAGCACATGGAGGATCGGGCGCACGTCTTGATGAAGCAATATAACATCTTCAATACTCTGCCAGAGCACGTAAAAGCGGTTGATATCGGATATTTTACAGAGGATGGCAGTTTGGTCTCAAGCAAAGACGCTGATGAGTATTTTCTTCTGATGGAGGAGGTTGAGAACGGTCTTGAATATTTCCTGGATCTCAATCGTATTTCAGAGCGTGGGGTGCTTGAGGATCTTGACAGGGAGCGAGCACGTGCCTTGTCATCCTATCTCGGACGCATTCATGCGATAAAACCTGGGGAGGGGAAAGAATCACTCTATACAAGACGAATAAGGGAACTTGTTGGCCATGGCGAGTGCATAATGGGGCTTATGGATAGTTACGCCCCTGACCTCGGGTTTATAACCTGGGATGAGCTTGAAGAGATTGAGAGGGGAGCTGTTGGTTGGAGATGGAGGATTAAAGATAGGGTTGAGAGACTCTGCGCGGTTCACGGAGATTTTCATCCATGGAACATACTCTTCCAGGCAGGCACGCCATCGTTCACACTTCTTGATCGTTCCCGCGGCGCATGGGGTGAGGCTGCTGATGATGTATCTTCGATCACGATCAACTACATCTTCTATGCCCTGAACGAGTATGGATCGTTCAAAGGTGAGTTCAGGGAGCTTTATGATATTTTCTGGGAGACCTATCTTGAAAAGAGTCAGGATACAGAGATTCTTGAGGTAATTCCACCATTCTACCTCTTCAGAGGATTGGTTGTTGCAAGCCCTATATGGTACCCAAACCTCGATCTTGAGGTTCGATTGAAGCTATTCAATTTCATAAAGTCGATGGCAAAGATTGAACGGTTTGAGTACGAGCATGTGGAAAAATATCTGGAAAAGATATGAAGATTCTACATCTTGCTGATACGCACATCGGATACTCGGCATACAGACGGGTTGACAGCGCATCAGGGCTCAATCAACGGGAGGTTGACGTCTATGGTGCGCTCGAAGAGTTTGTGGAATATGCCATAGATACGCATCCCGACCTTATACTCCATGCAGGTGATCTTTTCGATTCAGTTCGACCCACAAATCGTGCTATATCTCATGTACTCGATCTTATGCTCAAATTGTCTGATGAAGAGATCCCATTTGTTGTAATATCTGGAAATCATGAGACTCCAAGATTGCGTGAGACCGGTAGCGTCTTCAGACTATTTGAGCATATCGAGGGGGTGTATCCGGTCTATGCAGGTGAGTACGAGCCGATCAGGTTTGACGATATCGGGGTTCTTGTTCATGCGATACCACATACCCAGAATGGGATTGGAAATGAACTCGAGAAGGTTGAGATCGACCCTGGGTTTGAGTACAACATCCTGATGCTTCATGCAGGCGTTTTCGGGGTCTCGGTATTCAGGCAAGGCGTCTTCAATGAAGAGATCATCGATTATGAAGAGCTTGGGGATCAATTTGATTATATCGCCCTGGGACACTATCACAAGGCAGTTCATGTTGGTGGGAATGCATATTATTCAGGCTCAACCGAGCGGTTATCTTTCACCGAGGCAGGTGAGCCAAAGGGATTTTTAGAACTTGATCTTGGTGGCGATGGTCTCGTCCGCTTCAAGAAGCTACGATTGCGGGAGATGCTCGATCTCGAACCTGTTGTAGCAGGCGGTTTAACACAACAAGAGGTAATGTACCAGATAAAAGAGCGGATCCGGGAAGCTGGTGTGAGGGATAAGATCATACGACTAAAGGTAAAAAATATCCCATTTTCCGTGTATAACACGATCGAGTTTGATGAGATAAAGCGATTAACGTCTGACGCGGTTCATTTTGAGATAAAGTGGGATGTGGTGAGGGAGGATGGGGGCACGTATTCGTCCAGTATCTCATTCAGATCGATAAAAGATGAGTTTGAGCGGTATATCCAGGGGTATGATCTTGAAGATGAAGCGCTGAAAGCGACATTGCATGATATGGGACTCAGGGTTCTGGAAAGCGTGAGTGGAGAAGAAGGGGAAGATATCTTAAAAAATTGAATTCCTTGTTTTATAAAAAAGAAAATAAAAAAAAGATGCAAAATTACTTTGCAGCCATACGGATCGCACCATCGAGCCTGATGACGTATCCATTGAGGTATGAGTTCTCGATGATGTGCTTGGATAGACTTGCAAACTCAGATGGTTTTCCGAGCCTTTGTGGGTATGGTACCATCTTACCGAGCGACTCCTTAACCTTATCAGGTAGTGCTGCAAGCATCGGTGTATCAAAGATACCGGGTGCTATCGTCATGACGCGGATTCCGTTTGCAGCAAACTCCCTTGCAAGCTGGATCGTCATTCCGACAATCCCGCCCTTCGAGGCTGAATAGGCGACCTGGCCGAGCTGACCCTCGTAAGCTGCGATCGATGCGACGTTTATGAAGATACCACGCTCCCCATCATCACCTACAGGATCATTATCCATCATCTTTGCGGCTGCAAGGCGGATAACATTGAACGTCCCTGTCAGGTTGGTATCAACCACATCTTTGAAGAAGTCGAGGCTTACAGGACCTTTCTTACCCACCACTTTACTCGCGGTCCCAACGCCCGCGCAATTGACTACGATGTAGAGAGGTCCAAATTTGAGAGCTTCGTCGACTGCTTTCTGAGCTGGTTCCTCCTCTACAACATTCCCTTTGATGAATACAGCCTTATCTCCAAGTTCGGATGAGACCTTATCGCCTGTACCATGAAGATCTATATCCAGTAATACTACACCTGCTGCCCCTTCATCCAGAAGCATTTTGGCCGTGGCTGCGCCAAGACCGGATGCTCCGCCTGTTACTATAGCACTCTTTCCTTTTATTTCCATATCTATATCTCCTCTTTTACTTTTAGTAAAATACAAATTAATGATGATAGTTCTCTATTTAAAACTTATGCAATTTTTATGAATGCTGATCTACCTCGCCGCGCACCTCTTTCAAAACTGAGAGGACTTCTCTTCGAAGTTCCACACAGGGAATAGATGTGCGATCTCTCGGGCGTGGTACCGGGTTATCAAAGATTTTTCTCACCTTCGATGGTCTTGCTTCGAGCACAATGATGCGACTTCCGAGATATGTCGCTTCATCGATCGAGTGGGTCACAAAGATTATCGTCTTCTGGGTACGCTGCCAGAGGTTGATGAGTTCCTCCTGAAGGATGTTTCTTGTCTGTGCGTCAACTGCGGCAAATGGTTCATCCATCAAAAGTACCTCAGGATCGTTTACAAGTACCCTTGCAAGCGACGCTCGCTGTTTCATTCCTCCTGAAAGCTCATAGGGGTAGCAGTTCTCAAATCCTTCAAGCCCAACCAGCTTGATCGCATCCATACTGATCTCCTTTCGCCTCTTTTTATCGACCCCCTTAACCTCAAGTCCAAATTCAACATTCCTGATCACCGTTCTCCACATAAAGAGTGCATGTTCCTGGAAGACAAATCCGATCTTTGGATTATATCCAGAGATAAGCTCTCCATCTATGTAGATCTTCCCCTCATAGTCAGGATCAAGCCCCACGATGGCTCTTAAGATCGTACTCTTACCGCACCCAGATGGACCAACTATGCAGAGAATCTCCCCGTCTTTAACCTCAAAACTCAGATTATCAAGGACTAAAAGATCGCCAAAACGCTTTGCAAGCCCTTCAACCCGGATCGCGCTCATGCTACGATACCTCTCCTCCAGCGAAGCACCTTTGACTCGTATTTTCTCAGTGTAATATCAGTCAGGATCCCGATCATCCCAAGCAGAAGCATGTATGCAAAGATCCGTGCCATATCCATATAATTTCTTGAGAGCGTGAGTTCAAGCCCGATGCCCCCTCCTGCACCGAACATCTCACCGGCGACAAGACACATCCATGCCGCAGCATTGCTCACCCTCACCCCTGTGAAGATGTTTGGGAGTGATGCAGGGAAAATGACCTTTTTTATCATCGTCAGTTCATCCTTCACACCAAGTGTTATCGCGGCTTCTATATCAATCCTGCTCACGCCTTTTGTCCCATCGTATGTGTTTATCAGCGTGGGAAACAAGGCACCGATGAATATAATGAAGCCTGCAGCCCATGGTGTAAATCCGAACCAGATTATCGCAACTGGAATCCAGGCGATCGGAGGGATTGGCCGCATCATCTCTTCGATTGGGTAAAGCAAATTTTCTATTAGCCCGAATCTTCCCATCATCACGCCAAGTGGTATGGCGACAAGAAGGGCTCCCCCAAAGCCAATCACATAGTGCATCAGGCTTTCAATAAGTGCTGCCTGGAGCGTACCTTTGGCTATTTCTGCCGGTATCTTCATGATCGCATCCGAAAAAGGAGGAAGATGGTTTGGGTCAACCATTCCTGTCATCGGGATGATCTGCCATAAAAGAAAAAAGATGATAAGACCAAGTATATTGAGGGCTCTTCTGTTCACATCCCCCGCTCCTGCATGATCTCATCATAGAAGCTATAATCAAAGATATCAGACTCGCTCAGAGGTTTGTCGATATATCCTCGCTCATAGTGTACCTGGACAAGTTCCATCGTTGCATCGGTTATATGATGTGGATTTGTATCAAAACCTATCGGTATCGGTCCTTCACCTTTAAGCCCGCGTAAGATCGCTTCCTTGGGGTATCCATGCCCCTCCCAGTCGAGAAAATCATTGACGATCTCTGTTGTCTCCTCAGGATTATTTATAGCAAATTCTGTTGCATTGATATGGATCTCAACGAGTTTCTTCACGACATCAGGGTGATTCTTGATGAGCTCATCGGATACAAGAAGCACACAGCATGGATGATCAGGGTACGTCTCTTTCGATGTGAGATTTGTAAAAGCGCCGTATCCAGCAATAACCGGTATCTCTGTGAGCTCCTCTGAGAGGTATATTGCATCAAGTTGTTTTGTATTAAGTCCTGTCATCATATCACCTATACCCATTCCCTTAATCGAAACCTTGCTCTTATCAAGCTTTCCTTCAGCCTCCATACGATTCATCCAGTTATCAAGTACGACATCCTGGATCGATCCCATTGTAAGCGTCCCGATCGTCTTCCCTTCAAGGTCTGAGGGTTGTGTATATGTCCAGTCAGGTGTACCATTTGTTGCAGCAACAACAAGCACCTGCGCCTCTTTCTGGGCAGCGGCAACAACCTTTGCATTAACTCCATGCCCTATCGCATTGATAACTGGTGATATTCCAACATAGGCGACGTTCATCTCACCCGCTCGCATCGCTTCCATCTCAGGCGATCCCCCACCCCAGTAGATATCTGCTACCTCTGCATCTATGCCCGCATCCTCAAAGTATCCTTTCTCAAGTGCGATCATCCCTGCTGCATGATGGGCTGATGGCTGAAAACCTATCCGCAGGCTGGATGTCGTCTTTTCTTCTGGCGTGACACAACCCGAGAACGCTAAAACAGCGGTGACCATCACTATACAAACCAGCAATTTTTTGTGCATAATTACATTTCATAGACGGTCAATATTTATAGTTTGTGGTTGTTATGTAGCGTGAGCTACCCAAAAGTATAAATAAATTACCGTTTTAGCCTATTTTATGGGAGTTGCAGACAGGCTTGTGTCAGAGACCTTCAGATCGAATGAAGAGATCTCATCCCTCCTTAGAAGGACGATAAAGCAGGAACTCGGCATGACAGTGGGTGAATTCAGCGAAAGAGCGGGAATACCAGCGAGCACACTTTATAAGATCCTCTCAGGTGAACGAGATCCAAAGATGGAGACCTTCAGAAGAATCGTTTGCACGATAAGAGAGATCGAGGGGGTTAAAAAGCACGGATTTATCGCTGTAATTGCATCCAGGGGAATTCTGGATAATGTAGAGATGAAAGACGTGACTTTCGGGGAAAAAAGAAGAAAGCTAAAGGAGTACGCGGTTACAAATATGGAAGATGCAATCATCGCTGGAGTTCAGGCAGAAAAAGACGGTGCAGCAGCACTCGTATGCGCTCCAATCTGCAGTCCTATCATAGAGAAAATAACAAATATACCTGTTGCCACGATAAGACCGAGATCAAGCGTGATAGAGGCGATCAAGCTCGCAGCAAAGAAGAGTGGGTAATATTTTATATTGAGGCATCTCTTTTTAATATTTATGAACGATCTTGGAACGATTCTGGGGGATGGCTTTGATACATGGAAGCGCAACCTCAATCTATGCATACCATTTGTCCTTGAGCAGGTTTTATTCTGGGTTGCGATGATCATCATATTTTTAGTTATATTTGTTACTGCATTAGCCCCGCTTATCCCATATCTTGAAAATATAGGCTCAAATCCTTCTTTTGAGGATTTTCTTTGGGCAGAGGAGCTTATCGCTCCTTATATCGTCCTATTTGTAATTGGCTTAATCGTTATGACGGTCCTGTTTCTCTTAATCGATGCATTTATCTGGGCAGGGGCTATCGGGATGGCAAAGCGTGCGATCGAGACCGGGGAAAGTACGATCAGGGATATGTTTGAGTATGGGATGCGCCATTTCTTGAGCGTCCTCGCATCGAACATCATAATTGCCATCCTCTCTATGCTTGGGTTTATTGCACTCATCCCAGGTATACTCGTTATATCCACATCTGAGGCAGCTGGTGTTATGCTCTTGATCTTCGGATTCCTGGTTATGTTTCTCTATCTAATCTTTATCGCATTCTCACTTTATCTCGCGCGATTTGCGATCGTTGTCGATGATGTAGGAGCAATTGAGGGGATAAAAAGATCATACAGCGTTTTCAGCTCAAATAAGCTTGATCTCTTCCTGCTTGCTGTGATTATGGTCGCAGTCATATTTGTGATCGAGATTCCATACATGATCCTCCTGATGATCGTCTCACCAATCCCTGTAATTGGAAGCATCTTCCAGGTTATACTACAGATCGGTTTCTCACTCATCGTGATGCCTCTGGTCATCGCACTGATCACAGTATGGCTCACAATGTTTTATATCGATAGAAAAAGTGGAATAAAAAATAAAATCCCACCAGATCAGCTGAGTGTGATCTGACCTGATGGGAGAACTGTAATGTTTGTTGTTGCATCGTCGTAGTTGTAGTATGTGCTATCGCTTGTTGCATAGAACCATGGTTGTGTTGTTGCTGAGCCAGGTGTTGCTGCCTTCACTGTCGCGATGCCGATCGTGTTTCCTGCCGCTGAACGTGATTGTAACACCCTGTATCGTCGATTTTGAAGCTGCCCTGGATGAGCTGAACAACAAGCTCAGCAGGTACCCAGCGCAATCCTCTAACCCGTAGCTCCCTTTACCCTCCCTGTGCCACACCTTGATATCCCACCGCCAAGCATACTTCGATACCATCTCTAACTCGTTCCATCTGGGTTTGGTGATGAACCTGTTGAGATTGGACTCTCTGGTGTGATAAGTGAACAGCCCATTCCTGTGGGCAACGTTTCATGTGCAAAACGCAAAAGATGAGGTTTTAAGTTTTGATTGGTGTGTGAGATTGAGTAAATCAAAATTCTCCTAAGTAATCATAGAAACTCCAAGTGGTTAGATAAACTCAGAGTAGAATATCAATTCGGATTATTACATTCATATCTTATTCTGATTTTCTACTAAACAATGTTTAGTTAAAAGCAGAACTAAACCAAAAAATTTATATTTTTGAGACGTTTCTCTATTTATATGTCAAAACAGAAGGTATTAATTTTAGGAGCTGGTGCTGCTGGATCCGTGGTGGCAAACAAGCTGGCGCGAGAGTTTCGAAGAGATATAGCCAGGGATAAGCTGGAGATAACAATTCTTGACAGGAATGACGTGAACATAAACCAGGGTGGCTTTACATTTCTCCCATTCGGTCTGTATACCCCAGATGATATCACAAGACCAAGACGGATGTTGATCAGCCCGAGGGTTAAGGCGGTATTTGGCGTGGATGGAGAGGTAAAACGAGTTGACCTTAAGAAAAAGGAAGTGACGGTTGAAAGTGGTAAGACGTATGCTTATGACTATCTTGTGATTGCAACCGGGTGCAGGGCAGATGTGGATCAGATACCAGGACTATCAAAGGACTTCAACAGCTTCTACACATCAATAGATGATGCATTAAGGTTAGGAGAGAAATTAAAAAACTTTGACAGTGGAAAAGTAGTGATACTTACTGCCAGGATGCCCATTCCATGTCCCGGGGCACCAGGGAAATTCACGGTATTACTTGATGCGTATCTGAGATATATCAGGGGCGAAGATATACGCAAGGATGTTGAGATCACATACCTTTTGCCGATCGAGCTTATAGGTCCTCCTGCTTACAACGCCATCATAAGTAGCGTATTTGAGGAGCGAGATATCGAACTCATCAGGAAGTTCGTGGTTGATGAGGTCAATGCGGGGCAAAAAGAGGTGGTATCAGTGGACGGTGAAAAGATAGAATATGATCTCCTTGTCACGATACCTCCTTACACAAATACGAAGGCAATGCTGGATTCGGGTATAACAGATGAGAATGGGTGGATTCCTGTAGATAAGCATACGCTCCAGTATCACAGAGGTAGCGAAAGCTATGAGGAGGTTTATGCACTTGGAGATATAGGCCCTGCAGAGATCCTCAAGACAGGGATAGGTGCTCATTATCAGGCATATATCGTGGCTCAAAACCTGATAAATGAGATAAGAGGAAATGGTAGCAAAGTTTCTTATCTGGGAGAGACCGGATGCCCATTTGTTGGATCAAGATACACATCAAGAACCAGGGGTGAGGCGTACATCGCGACGTGGAACTATGAAAAGCCGCTTGAGCCATTTAAAGCAACAGAGCTGGGTTGGTTCCTCTATCGCACGTACTACTATATCTACTGGGATGGTGCGATCAAAGCAGTGATGTAGGAGGTGATAGGTGTGGCACAAGATGAAACGATTGTGATACCCGGGTTGGAACCATCAGAGATCGAGACGCTACGGGAGATACTTGGTACAATTGGGTTTCTCAAGAGCTATATGAATGATCAGATGATCCATGACCTTTCAGAAGCACTCTCTACGACCTTCAAGCTCGTGAACATACTTCTGAGCACAGATCTAATTGAGATCATGGAACGGGCAATGCAGGATCCTGATCTGGATAGAGCGTTGTTGGACCCGATAGGAGTAATGGAGAAGTACACGTCTGGAGAGTTAGATGAGGAGGCTGAGGAGTACATGGAGCGGGGGATGGGCATCATGATGGCACTGCTGAAAGCAATCGGGAAAGCTTCTACTTCTTGATTGTACAGTCCCAAAAGTATTTCTCGGTCAGGAAAATGTATCGTGGTCTCTTCTTTTGGGAGAGATGAAGCTCAATTGGAGGAATCAGAAAAAGAAGAAACGTCGACGATGGATGCGTTATGAGCGAGTGTATTCACTCTCAGCCGGGCATATTGATTGGCATGAGAAAGGACCAGACAGCACCTATGTTTGTACAATCCTTGATGATAGTTGAGGGATACTGACACATAAGGGAGATGGGAAAAGGGACTGGGAGTTTAAACGCCACCTGACAGCCTGGGTATAAAAGCTATCGGAATAAGAAGGTAACACCTTCGATGAGTTTGCAGAATGGTACAACAACTTATCCACACGGCAGCCTGACCTTGAACACCTGGAAACACCAGAAGAAGCTTTCTGGTGAGATCTCTATTCCCGAGGAACGAATGTGAAAAGCCACGGGATGTTCCACTCAGTCAAAAAGTGCGTTGAAGACCTCTGTTAGTTTCTGCTTTGCCCTTTCAAACTCCTCCCGTCCCTTATCCGTGATATTATAGTATTTCCTGCTCGGTCCTTTCTCTTCGACCTGCCACGTAGCTTCAACAAAACCATTTTTCTCAAGTTCATGGAGAATTGGATATATACTACCCTGACTTGGTTTCTTTTCTGTCTTTCTTTCTATCTCCTTTATTATCTCGTATCCATACATCGGCTTCTCGTTTAAAAGCCTCAGTGTATGGAACTTGAAGAACCCGGATGGCATTCTCATGATTGTTCCCTCTTGATTACTCTTACTATTTTGTTTTTCAAATTTATGCCGCCGTTAATTTTATATCTTGTTCCGACATACCTCTTTTTTAGAGGTGATGGAAACGGCAATCTGTTGCAGGGCTCGTGTCTGAGGAGTTTGAGAGGCTCACTGAGAGGATGAGATCGAGAAGATGAATGAGATCAAGAAAGTATCTCTTAATTCTACTATATTTTTCGGTATTTCTCGGGCCTTTTGGGGGGAATACCGTACTTGCCCTGATCCCGTCACTTGAGAGGTTCTTCAATGTGGATATCTCCTTTATAGCAGCATCCATCACGCTTTACATGATTCCATTTGCATTCTTTCAGATATTCTCAGGTGCACTCTCGGATATCTATGGGAGAAGGCGTACAATCCTCTTCGGGTTATTTACATTCTCCATTGCATCGCTATTCTGCGCCTCTTCAGATCGTATCTGGTTCTTTCTCACAGCAAGGGCGCTGCAGGGGCTTGGAAGTGCGTTCATATCCCCGACTGTCATGGCCATGATCGGTGATATCTTTCCCTACAGTGAGAGGGGAAGGATAATGGGGGGATATGGTGCATCGACAACAGCTGGTATCGCACTGGGTCCACTGGCTGGTGGGTTTCTTGCTATGATCGACTGGAGGCTCGTTTTTGTGATGTTATTCATCTTCTCAGGACTTCTCGGATCCTCCTATCTCATATATCTCGATGAATCTGGTACCGATGGTGAGTTGAGGGATCTGACAGAGAGAATAAGAGCGGTGATAGGGAGAAGAGAGTTTCTTCTTCTCTCTGTGATCGGAACCCTCGTCTTCTTCGGGAATATCGCAACGATGACGTTCCTCTCTGATACGCTGAAGGTCTCTGTGAGTGAGGATAAGATAGGCATTCTCCTCTCCACATTTGGATTTCTCGGGATTGTTACAGCGCCGGTCGCAGGTTATCTTACAGATTTTATCGGGAGAAAAAAGACGTTGCTCACTGGATTGATGATCATGCTCGCTTCATTTTTGATATTTCTGCCTGTAAACTCCTATACATCTTTCTTCATTCCGATCGCGATCATGGGTGCTGGAAGCACAACGGTCTTCACCTCGCTCAATACGATGGTTGTTGAGTGCGTACCAGGATCAAGAGGTGCTGCCTCCTCCATATACAACAGCTTCCGTTTTCTCGGATATGGGCTGGCACCGCTTGCAACGCTACCGGTCTATCTCAGATTCGGGATTGATGGGATCTTTGTTTGCTGTATCGTCCTGGTCTTCATGAATATCTTAATCGGAACAATGGTTCGCAAGCACCCTCAAAATAACTTCAGCCTGTCACGATAATACGCCTTGAACAGCTCCTCAGCTTTTCTTATCTGTGAAGGATACTTCAATCTGAGCTCGTCTGCCACATCATCTCTCGTTTTTTTCTTCAAAAGAAGCTTCAAAATCTCTAAAATCTCATCCTTAACCTTCTCGCTCTTCCAGCTGGGAACCTCTATCGTTATACAGAGATCGTTCTCACCAAACCTGCTCATCAATATCGGTGCGATAGAGCCCAGGAGAATCCCCTCTTCTAGATCAATAAAAGGAGGAACTCCCACTCTTCTCTCTCGTTGAGGGTCAGTCAACCCTGAATAAGAACTTTTTCTATACGCGTGAAGTTCAAGATAGAAAGAAGGCCTGTAGTTTTCGATAAGAGTGATTAATCTCATCCCCTCTCTGGTCTGATAGTAGTCCTGCGATATAACATGGAGATATTTGCTATTCTTAACAAGACTTGGGACAATTATTGAAACCCCAGTGCACGTTCGCTTTTCAGACGTATTTATCAGCTCTTCAAGAATTGGCGCGGTATGTGTTGCCTCCCTTCCGTGCAGACCGCCTACAAGGAGTTTTGTTGGCCCTTTGTGAGATGAACTTAACTGGTACAGGTCTATTTCAGAATCCACCATGCCTCCACCCGCTTCATCCCCTCAACCACAACAAACGTGGATAATCCAACCAAGATCATCAACACCCAATCACCCAGACCAGGTCCCACCGTATGAAACGCACCCTGCAGGAACGGGAGGTATATCACAATAAGCTGGAGGATGATCGTGCTTGAGACGGCGAGTATCAGCGGTTTATTCGTCAGAAGACCAAGTTTGAAGATCGACTCCTTATCAGACCGCCAGCTAAAGGCGTTGAACATCTCAGATATCACAATCGTTGTAAAAACCATCGTCTGAGCCTTTGTTGCGTCTGCGATATGGAATATGAGTGATCCCTGGAGTGCAACAAGCAGTCCTATCACCACCCCATAAAAGAGCACTCGCTTTGTGAATATACCATCACCTTTCCTTCTTGGAGGTTCTTTCATGATACCCGGACCCGGACGCTCTGCAGATAGTGCTATCGGTGGGAGACCATCGGTCAAGAGGTTTATCCAGAGTATCTGGACCGCGAGCAGTGGAAAACCCTTCTCTGCAATCGTATCTTCAAAGAATAGGAATGCGAAGAGGACAAGGAGGATCTCGCCGATATGGCAGGATAGCCCGTAGGTGAGGAAGCTCTTTATATTTCTGAAGATCGTTCTCCCCTCCTCGACCGCAGCAACGATCGAACTGAAGTTATCATCGGTGAGAATAATATCAGACGCCTCCTTACTGACATCCGTCCCTGTTATCCCCATCGCGATCCCGATATCAGCTTTCTTGAGTGCGGGTGCATCATTGACACCATCCCCTGTCATCGCGATGATATTCCCCTTTTTCTTCAGTGCATCAATTACCTTGATCTTATGAAACGGTGAGACCCTTGCATAAACTTTAACCTCCTCGACGATTCTTGCAAGCTCATCATCATCCATTGCATCAAGTTCATCCCCTGTAACCACGCTGCCCTTCTCAAGTATCCCAAGCTCTCCTGCAATAGCTGTCGCTGTAAGGGCATGGTCACCTGTAATCATGACGGTCTTTATACCAGCAGCCTTGCAGGTTGCAATCGCTTCCCTGACCTCCTCTCTTGGTGGATCTATCATCCCAACGAGGCCCAGGAATACCATATTATTCTCTAAATTAGAATCACCGCTTTCCACTTTTTTATATGAAAACGCAAGCAGACGCAGTGCATCCCCTGCCATTTTCGCTGAGATTGAAAGGATATCCTTTTTTTCACGATCATCCAGATTGCAACATGAGAGTATCACCTCAGGAGCGCCTTTTGAATAGGCATAGGTTTCCTCCCCACTTTTGTGAATCGTTGTCATCATCTTTCGCTCTGAAGAGAATGGGATCTCATCGATGCGCTGGGCTTCCCTCTCCAATACTTCGCTCGGAAGACCGCCTTTTTCTGCAAGGACAAGAAGCGCACCCTCGGTCGGATCACCAAGAACCGTCCAGCTTCCCTCAGAATATACAAGATGCGCGTCGTTGCAGAGCAAAGCCGCCCTAAAGAGGAGGTTAAGGTCGGGATCGTCGGTCTCAATCGGCTCACCATCCACGAGAAAAGCGCCTTCAGGTTCATAACCCACACCTGTTACCTCGATCATTCGATTATCGATGTAAATTCTTTTAACCGTCATCTCACCCCTGGTGAGCGTCCCAGTCTTATCCGAACATATAACCGATGTCGAGCCGAGCGTCTCAACACTCATGAGCCTTCTCACAAGTGCATTTCTTGATGCCATCCTCCGAACCCCTATCGCGAGTGCGATCGTGATGACTGCCGGAAGTGCTTCAGGAACTGCTGCAACAGCGAGTGCAACACCGAGCATAAAGATCTCGATCGCAGGAACACCCCGAAGAAGCCCCACGAGTGCAACAACGGTACATACGATGATTGTGAGAAGACCGAGCCATTTCCCAAGTTTATCTATCTCATGCTGGAGTGGTGTCTCTTCATCCTCGATTTCCTGAAGCGCACCTGCAATCTTCCCGAACTCGGTACGCATACCGGTTCTCGTGACAATTCCCTCTCCCCTGCCATAAAGCACGGTTGTACCCATAAAGACCATATCACCGCTCTTCTTTGATACAGACTCAGACTCTCCTGTCAGCGGTGATTCATCGAGTTTCAACTCAAAAGCACCTATCAGGCGAGCATCTGCTGCGACCCTGGAGCCCGCATCGAAAATGAGAAGATCTCCTGGCACAACAAGGGCTGAATCGATCTCGACTTTTGTTCCATCCCTTACAACAATCGCCCTGGGCGCCGCCATTTTTTTAAGCGCCCTTATAGCCTCCTCTGCACGATACTCCTGGACATATCCAAGCACACCTGAAAATATGACGATTAAGAGTATTACAATCGCATCTGTCATCTCTTTTGTTACAAAGGCTGATATAATCGCAGCAGCAATTAAAATAAGGATTAAAAAGCTTTTAAACTGCGATAGAAATATTAAAAGTCGTGATCTCTTCTTCTCTTTCTCAATCTCGTTTCTTCCGTACTCCTCAAGTCTTCGTTCCGCCTCAAGCTGCGTTATGCCAGACACGTCTTGATACCCTCAAGCCCAGCCCGTATCTGATCCATCGAGGTTGCATACGAGATCCTGATACAGGAACCACTACCTGGACCAAACGATCCGCCAGGGGTTACAATAACATACGCCTTCTTGAGAAGCTCCTCAGTTACTTTATCGCCACCACCACAGGCAGCAACATCAGCAAAGACATAGAAAGCACCGTCAGGCATCTGGCAGTCTATACCGATATCATTGAGACCTGAGACGATGAGATCCCGCCGCTCCCTGAATCGATTGACCATCTCCACGACACAACTCTGATCACCACGAACCGCCTCAAGCGCCCCATACTGGGCAAAAGATGTTGCACAGGTAGTCGAGTGTTGTTGAAGCCGCTTTACGGCACGTGCAACCTCTTCTGGTGCTGATAAGTACCCCACCCTCCAGCCTGTCATCGCATAGGTCTTTGAGAAGCCGTTGATCGTTATCGTCCGTTCATTCATCCCATCAAACGATCCAATGCTGAGATGTTTGCTACCATATACCATCTTCTCATAGATCTCATCTGAGATGACGCTTATATCATGGTCTATTGCAAGATCTGCGATCTCACAAAGTTCTTTCCTGCCAAGGACATAACCCGCAGGATTGTTCGGTGAGTTTATGATAATGAGCCGGGTTTTTGGCGTTATAGCCTCAGAGATTCCGTTGAAAGTACTCCAGATGACCTTTCCACCTGCAAGCTTGACGCATGCCTCATACGTGACCCAGGACGGATCGAAGAGAATGACCTCATCACCATCCTCGATCAGCGAACTCAATACAGCATAGATCGCATACTTTGCACCTGGTGTTATCACAACATTATCGGGCGAAACGTCAAGTTTGTTCTCAACCCTGAGCTTATCCGCAACTGCCACCCGAAGCTCAGGAAGCCCTCCACTTGGCAGATAATGCGTAAACCCTGCATCCATCGCACGCTTTGCCGCTTCAACGATATGTTGCGGGGTATCAAAGTCAGGCTCACCGAAGCTGAAGTTGATAACATTCTTGCCCTCTCTCTTCAGCCTGTTTGAGATATCGATCAGCTTTATCGTTGCAGACTCAGAAACACCTGAAATTCGACTTGAAAGCTTCATTAAAGCTACTCCTCTTTGAGTTTACCTATCTCGGGATCATAGATGCATGTCGGATCCTCCTCAAAGAGATCGCCTCTGTAGAAATAAGCTTTTTGCCTGCATCCCCCACAGACATCCTTGTACTCACAGATCCCACATCCACCTTTCAGGAGTTCTTTCATATTTCTAAGCTGTATGAGGGCATCACAGGGATGATCTATCCAGATATCCCTGAAGCTCTTCTCCTTTACATTTCCAAGGCGCTGGTGTGGTGTGAAATGACATGGGCTGACGTTTCCAAGATGATCGATGTTTGCAACTTTCCTGCCGATTGAACACCCTCCAGAGACCGCCATCAGCTTTCTTGCAAGCTCAAATCGCTCAGGATCTTCTTTCTTCAGCCGTTCCAGGATATAAACGCCATCCATCGGTGAATCGGTCGTCAGGATCTCGATCTCTCTGTCCTGAAGTTCGATCGCTTTATTATACAGGTATTCGAGAACTTTGATCCGCTCCTGTGGTGTAATATCCCAGTCTGCGATCTCACACCCTCTGCCTGTTGGAACGAGATGGTACATGCAGAACCTTGGAACTCCCATCTCAACTGCGAGATCGAGGAGCGCTGGTACCTCCTTCCAGTTATCCTTGCTTATCGTAATTCGCAACCCTGTTTTTAGCCCTGCATCCATCGCATTTTTTATACCCTCAATCGACCGCTTCCATGCACCCTCAACCCCTCTGAAGGCATCATGTAACGCTGGGTCTGCGGAATCAAGGCTCACACCCACGTACAGAATATCGGCATCCTTCATCTTGCGTGCAAGTTCAGGCGTTATAACTGTTCCGTTTGTGGATACAACCATCCTTAAGCCTTTCTCCTTCGCATACTGTGCATAAGGTAGGAAGTTCTTGCTCATCAGTGGCTCTCCGCCTGTCACTATCGCCACAGGAATTCCCATATCCACAAACTCATCGATCAGCTTCTTTCCCTCTTCCTCGGTAAGCTCATCCGGATGTGGGCCAGGCTGTGCATCGAGGTAGCAGTGCTTACACTTCAAATTGCACGCACGGGTTATATTCCACATGACAACAGGTGTATTCTCTGATGAGAAGCGTATAAGATCATCAGGCACCTCACACGCTGCAATCTCACGCGCCCTCATTGCATCCCAGACCGTCCCCTTATCTGCCAGTATCTTCGAAAATACGATCATATTTTAGTCCTCTCACAAATCTCATCGACCATATCTTTAAATAATGCACGTTCAGGCATAATATCAACCTTAACACGAAAATCCTCTACTGTGTGGGCTGTAGGTTCTCCGATCACAGCAACGATGATCTCGTTCAACCTCTCACGCACCCTCTCGAGCAAACCCAGATCTTCTGCCGTCTTGAAGAAGTTTCTGACGGTCTGGGCACTTGTGAATGTAATAATATCGATCTTGCCATCTATGACCTCTCTTACAAGATTATCCTGTTCTTCCCCCACTGGACGAATGATGCTATAGACCCTGACCTCATGAGCCTCTGCTCCTGCCCTTTTAAGTCCATCGATCAGGACCCTGCTTCCGTGATCAGATCGCACGACCTCAACAGCCCTTCCAGAAACCCGTGGTGTGAGTAGATCGAGAAGCCCTGATGATGTAAAGGTTGCTGGCATCATATCCGGGTTAATCCCGACACTCAGAAGTCCCTCGCTTGTTCGAGGACCCATAGAGACAACCTTGATCGCTGGATCGTTGAGTGCTGATATAAAATCCTGCTTTCTCGCTTCATCGACCTTCTCAAGCATGAACTTAACACCATTGACCGATGTAAAAATCACAAAATCACATCGCCTATCGATCACACGGCTCAAAAATGGTTCAAACCCAGGGTCGTCCCGCACAGAAACCCCAATCATTGGGGAAGCTACAACCTCGAACCCCTTTGACTTTAGAAGTTCAACTGATGCTTCAAGATGCTCTTTCGGTCTTGTGATAGCGATCTTCATCGATGTACCTTTATTCATGAATTTTATGCAGTGGCAACTTAAAAAGACTTTCCTGATCCCATGTTATGAAGAAGATCTGGGGAAAGATATATAGCCCGATATCCTGATAAAATTAAGGGGTTGTTATGCGAATCGGTGTGATCTCTGATACCCACTTTCATACGAATCGTGAGAGGCTTCCAGGGAAGGTCATTGAAGATCTTTCAACGGTCGACCTCATCGTACATTGTGGGGATTTCTGTGAATACCTCGTATTTGAGAGTCTGGAGCGAATCGGTAAACAGAAGGTTCTTGGTGTTTCTGGAAATATGGACTCAGAGGAGATCAAAAGAAAACTTCCAAAACGAGTCATATTTGAGGTTCAGGGGCATCAAATAGGCGTTATGCACGGAAGCGGTCCACCGCAGGGGATTGAAGAGCGGATACAAAACGCGTTCAGGGATATTGATAAGATCGATCTTATAATTTATGGGCATACACACGCACCCGCAAATCACTTCCGCTCTGGTATTCGCTTCTTCAATCCAGGATCACCAACCGATAAGCGGTTTGCAAAGTACAACTCCTACGGTATCCTGACGATAGAAGATGAGATTACGGGGGAGATTATTCAGATATGATCTCAAGATTACAGTTCATTTTTCCACATATCCACAAGATACTTGACACAACAGGCATGTTCGACCGATGAGAGAACGACAAAGGCCTCATCCACGGTCGAACCTCTCGCAAATGTTCCGTGCCCCTCTGCAATCGTGGCTTTATTATCCTTCAACGCAGAAGCAACGGATTCTGCAAGTTCATCTGAGCCAACACCGCCGCCTACAACGGGGATCTCGTGTAGAAGATAGAGGCTCTCAGAATCGCGCGGCACGATTAGACTTCCAGCCCCAGAGATCATTGAAAGTGCGACCGCATATCTTGAGTGTCCATGCAGGATCGAGAGCGCTGAGGTCTCATCATAGATCCTTCTATGAAGGTTCACCTCGCTGGATGCTATGATATCCATCTCATCAGGGATTGCTGTATCGATCGGGACAGATACGATCTCACCCTCAAGTTCATCGAGCATACTCCCTGTTGTACTTATGAGCATCCGATCCCCGACGCGCTTGCTGACATTCCCAAAGTGTGAGTCAACAAGCCCTGATACGACCATCTTACGCCCGTACTTTATCAGTTCTTCCACAGGCTTATCACTCCTTTTTTAATAACCCAAGCCTTCGCAGTTTATCCTTCTTCGGCACACCTCCATCATCCCAGCCCCTGATCGCATAGTACTCATCGAGTGTATCTTCAAAGGCATCGCGGCTTAAACCATCAAAGAACTGCTCGGGCAGGGTATCATCCGCTCTTGTAAACCCTTCCCTGAGGTTGTAAAGCCGTTCAAGATTCCATATCCGCTCACCCACGCACATGAGATCCTCTGACGTGAATTCAAGACCTGTAACAGCGGTAAGTATATTTGCATACTCCTCTTCAGATACACCAAAGAAGGCGAACTTGCAGACAACGAGTGAATCAACAGCGGCAAATCTATCCTGAAATACCTTCACATATCCCGCTTTACCGCCCAGTGTCAGTGGATTTATCGCCTTTGGCTTCTTCAGGATCTCTGGTGCGACCATGTATGCTCTCGTGTGGCATCCGCCTCGATTGGAGGTTGCATAGCTGAAGCCAAGCCCCATAACCCGGCGTGGATCATAACCCGGTAGTTCAAGCCCTTTAACCGAGATTGAACTTGAATGCTTAGAGTTTATCCCACTCTCTCCAAGATCTTTGACAAGCCCTAAAATCTCATCTGAGCCGGTAACACCAAGATCTGCTATTATACCTCCTGCTGAGATCGTATCGATCCCATAGTCGTTGCAGATTCGGTTAGCCTCGATAATGGTTTCAAGATCCCGATTCAGGAGGTTTGGACCAAACATCGCGATCGTCTCATACTCTGGAAGCTCGTAACCGCCATTCTCTTCTCGTTTACATCCGATCGGACACGCTGGGCAGGCACGTCGCTTTGACGGGTGCGCAGATTTGAGCTTTGATCCATATAGCGAGCTTGCATCAAACGCCTCACCGCTGAAGTTACCAACAGGAAGTATCTGCATCCATTCTGCGATCTTAACAAGCACCGGTGTACCAAAGACCTTGAGCCCTTTATCGATCGTGGGTGATGCAACAAGCATACGGTGGATTGTACGGCGTGTTTTCTCAAATTGATCCTTATCAAAGATCTGAACCTTTCCACTACCACTTATAACAATCGCCTTGAGATTTTTAGAACCCATTACAGCTCCAACCCCTCCACGCGCAAAGTAGTGAGATCCATCAACCGCGATCGATGCGATATTTGAACGTCTCTCGCCTGCTTTTCCGATGACGGCAAACGAGCCCTTTTTCCGCTTTTTCAGGATATTTGTTGCTTCCTTTACATTGATGCCCCAGAGATTTCTGCCATCTTTTATATCAACCTCGTCATCCTCTACCTCGATTATAACAGGCATCTCGGCGATTCCCCGTACCACAATCGCATCAAAGCCCGCCTTTTTCAGCACATATCCGAATTTTCCGCCTGCATTTGCATCAAAGATCGTTCCTGTTGCAGGGGACTTTGTTGTAACTGAGGCTCTACCGGAGGCGGGCGTGGGCGTACCTGTCAAGGGTCCTGCTGCAAAAACAAGGATGTTATCCTCAGATAGCGCATCAACAACTCCGTTATCATATACGAACCTTGCACCAAGTCCCCTGCCGCCAAGATACTCATGTAAAAGATTAGATTGGGGGGTTATCGTCGTGATACTACCCGCTGAGAGGTTGATCTCAAGTATCCTGCCGCACCAGCCATAGCGATCTTCTGGATTCACACGATAGATTTAACTGCGCTGATTAAAGAAATACCTGTCGGATTAAAAACGAAAATACCTTATCTATAGCAAGCTTTATTACTGGCATGAAATTTCTCATAATGGGCGCAGGAGCATTGGGGTGTGCCTTCGGTGGCATGTTAGCAAAGGAAGGGCACGACGTTACACTCATTGGAAGAGAAAAGTATATGAGACCGATAAGAGAAAACGGGCTTAAGATCTCCGGCATCTGGGGCACACACCTTATCAGAAGTATTACCGCAACCTCGAAGCTGAGAGAGGATTATGAGCCAGAGATCGTACTGCTTGCGACAAAATCATTCGATACTGCAAGGGCGATGGAGGATCTGAAAGCCTTTATCCCTGATGATTCAGTGGTCATCAGTTTGCAGAACGGTATAGGAAATGAGGAGATTATAGCAGGGCACGTTGGCAAAGCGCGGACAATCAGCGGTATGGTTATAACCGGTTTTGAGATGGTGAATCATGGAGAGGTAAACGTAACGGTCGCTGCAGATACCACAAAAATTGGCGAGCTTAACAATGTGGTCACTGAAAGATCCAAGCAAATCGTTTCTATATTCAACGAGGCAGGTATACCTTCAGAAGTTGTGGATAACATCCAGATGCATATCTGGGCAAAAGCATTGTATAATTCAGCCCTTAACCCATTGAGCGCTATTTTCAGGGTAAACTATGGCAGACTGCTCGATCCCAACGCCTTCTCAATCATAAGAGATCTGATAACGGAAGCAACAGCGGTGGCAGAAGCAGAGGGTGTTGAACTCTTCTGGAAGAGCGCAGAAGAATATCTGGATTATTTAAAGGATAAACAGATACCACCGACCGAGAAGCATCATTCTTCGATGTTAAAAGACATAGAACAAGGTAAAAGAACAGAGATAGATTTTTTAAACGGCATCTTTGTTGAGTTAGGCAGGAAGCATGAGATACCCACCCCGGTGAATGAGACGATCGTTAGATCGATCAAGTTTCTGGAAGGATCTTCTCAAAGATAGCTTAGCAATGGTAGCAGTTATTAAGAGCCTCAGTATAGGGAAAATAGGCTATGAAGAAAATCTTATATAGATTGGGCATGGGAGATTAGTGAGTATTTATGACCAACCTACAGCATCAGAAAAGACTGGCAGCAAAGGTCCTCAATGTTGGAGTGGGACGAGTCTGGTTCGATCCTGAGGAATCTGATACGATCGCAGAGGCTGTGACCCGTGAGGACATACGGGACAGGATAGAGGAAGGTATAATCAAGAAAAAGCCTGTGAAAGGTGTGAGCAGGGGGCGAGCGCGCATCAGGGCGGAAAAGCGAAGATACGGCCATCTTCGAGGTCATGGGAAAAGAAAAGGAGCGAAATATGCGAGACTCCCAAAGAAAAAGCGATGGATTACGAAAATTCGTGCACAGCGCAGGTTGTTGAAGCGGCTTCGTGATGATAACACACTCGACCGAAGCACGTACAGGATGATTTACAACAAGGCTGGAGGGGGAGAATTCAGGGACTTAAACCACCTGAAAACATTTATCGAGAGTCACACATCAGAGGTATAGAATGGCGCAAGGTCCAAGATACAGCGTTCCGTTCAGAAGACGGCGAGAAGGAAAAACAGATTATCATGCACGGTTGAAGCTTTTGTTCTCAAAAAAACCGAGAATGGTGGTAAGGCGAAGTAACAAAGAAATCACGATCCAGCTCGTAATCTTCGATAAGGCTGGAGATCGCACTTTTGCCGCTGCAAGATCAAGTGAGTTACTAAAATTTGGATATGAAGGGTATTGCGGAAACACACCAGCAGCATACCTGACAGGACTTTTATTTGGGATGAGAGCGAGAGATGCCGGTTTTGCCGATGCCATCCTTGATCTCGGTCTTGCTTCATCCTCCAGGGGATCAAAGGTCTATGCTGCTGTCAAGGGAGCGATTGACGCAGGGTTTGAGGTTCCGTGTTCTTACGAGATGTTTCCTGAGGATTCAAGGATCAGAGGACAGGTGATCGCCGATCATCTCGAAAAATACGCCAGTTTGCCAGATAATTTTGAACTTGTTAAGGAAGCGATCACAGATGGCGAAAGGTAGAAGAAGTAGAGGGCAGCCGAGTGGAAGCCGCGTGAGCAAAGTGGATCTCTCAGGTTGGATCCCAAAGACAAAGCTTGGCAAGATGGTCCAGAGCGGTCAGATTGAGAACATAGATGATGCATTAAATTCTGGTCTTCCGATCAGAGAATCCGAGATCATCGATGCACTCCTTCCAGAGATGAGGGAGGATGTGATTGATATCAATATGGTACAGCGAATGACAGACTCGGGCAGAAGGGTTAAATTCAGGGTCTGTGTCGTTGTCGGGAATGAAGACGGATATGTCGGGGTTGCACATACAAAGGATCTGCAGGTTGGACCTGCAATTACAAAGGCTGCGAAAGCTGCAAAGCTCAATTTGATAAAAATAAAGCGAGGATGCGGCTCATGGGAATGCGGATGCGGAGAGCCTCATACCGTGCCATTCGAGGTCTCGGGAAAGGCTGGGAGCGTAAAAATCGTTCTGAAGTCTGCACCAAAAGGACTTGGGCTTGTATGTGGTGAGACACCCCAGAAAGTTCTGAAGCTTGCTGGAATCGATGATGTCTGGACATACTCAGGAGGACAGGAACGGACAACTCTGAACTTCGCGATGGCAACGTTTGATGCACTGAAATCAACGGTTACAATGAAGGTGTGAGGAGAGGCATGTATGCGGTTGTAAGACTGAGAGGTGATGTGGGCTTAAGGCCTGAGATCCGTGATACACTGAAGATGCTGCGGCTACACAGGGTTAACCATTGCGTCCTGCTGCCAGATGATGTGCACTATCTTGGCATGATCAAAAAAGTTACAAACTACGTTGCATGGGGCGAAATCAGTCTCGATAGTATTGTACGGCTCTTGCAACGGCGTGGACGCCTCAAGGGTGGAAGTCGGCTCACGGATGAATATCTAAGGGATAATACCGAGTTTAACTCGATCGAAGAACTTTCAAAGTCTATATATGAAGAAAAAGTAAAAATCACGGATATACCTGGGTTAAAACCTGTTTTCAGGCTTCATCCTCCAAGAAAGGGTCACAAAGGTATCAAGCGATCATTCAAGGAAGGAGGAGAACTTGGTTATCATGGTGATGCAATCAATGAACTTCTCAAGAAGATGAGGTGATGCAGGATGAAGGTTTTATTGCCACTTGCACCAGGTTTTGAGGAGATCGAAGCCCTTACGGTCGTGGATATACTGCGTCGTGGAGGTGTCGAGGTTGTGACGGCTTCACTCAGTGAGACTGAACTCGTTGAGGCTGCGCATGGCGTCAAAGTCATGGCAGATACGGTTTTAAATGCGATTGATCCACTTGATTTTGATGCAATTGTCCTGCCCGGTGGAAATCCAGGCTACATCAATCTGAGGAATGATTCAAAGATTCGTGAGGCTGTAAAGCAGATGCACGAGGCTGGCAAGATCATAGCTGCAATCTGTGGTGCGCCCACGACGCTCTCGGATCTTGGGATATTGGCGCACGTCTCTGCAACAAGTCACCCCTCGGTAAAGGATGAGATTGACGCTGGCGATTATCGTGAGGATCGAGTTGTTGTCGACAGAAAGATTGTGACGAGCCGCTCACCTGGAACTGCGATGGAGTTTGCTTTCAAGCTGCTTGAGATAATGAAGGGGCGTGAGGTTGCAGAAGCGGTTAATGGTGGCGTTCTTGCCAGATTATGATTACAGATGAACGATACGTTTTTACCACGACTGATCTCATGGAACACAACATACGAGTGTAACTTATTCTGTGATCACTGTTACATCAATGCGGTTGGAGTTGGTGAAGCACCTCCTGACGAACTGAATACCGATGAGGCTTTCAGGCTGATCGATGACATCGCATCTTTCTCAAAGCCGATTTTGATCTTGAGCGGTGGTGAGCCACTTCTGAGAAAGGATATCTACGAGATCGCATCCTACGGGAACTCCAAGGGCTTGAGGATCGTTATGGGCACAAATGGAACCCTCCTCACCGACGAAGTTGTTTCAAAGCTCAAAAACGCGGGTGTTGCACGGGTGGGGATCAGTATCGATGCCCTCTCACCCTCGATCCATGATCATTTCAGAGGGCTTGAAGGCTCACACGCTGCTGCGATTGGTGGTGCAAAGGCGTGCAAGGAAGGTGGTTTGAGCTTTCAGGTTCACACAACCATCACGAGGGATAACTATGAAGAAATCCCCGATATGATGGATTTCGTACTTGATCTCGGAGCTGATGCTTTTCATCTCTTTTTCCTTGTCCCGACAGGAAGGGCAGAGGATGTCATCGATGTAACGCCACAGCAGTACGAAGACATGCTTGTATTTTTATATGAAAAGAGTCAGGACTTTCCGATTGAACTTAAAGCGGTTTGTGCACCTCAGTTTATGCGGATTGCCATGCAGCGTGGTGGTGAGGACGACTGGCAGATTAAGAGGTTTACAAAGGGATGCCTTGCTGCAACAGCCTACTGCAGGATAAAACCAGATGGTGATGTGAATCCATGTCCATATCTGCCGATAAAGGTCGGAAATGTGCGGGATACAGGTTTTGAAGAGATCTGGAAGGAATCTGAGGTCTTCAAGGAACTTCGTGATCCAGAATTGCTTGAGGGGCGATGCGGATCATGCCGATATAACACGATCTGTGGCGGTTGCAGGGCGCGTGCTTTTGCGGTCAACGGGAGTTATCTTGCAGAAGAGCCGTGGTGCATCTATGCTGATCGCATTTGAAGGTACAGATGGCTCAGGACTCTCAACACAGAGTAAGCTCCTTGCAGAATGGTTAGAAAGCGAGGGTTACACCGTATATCTCACAAAAGAACCCACAACAGGAGAGATTGGGAAGTTGATCAGGCGTGTCCTGAGAAAAGAGATTGAGGTGAGTGATGCAACACTCGCGCTTCTCTTTGCAGCAGACAGGGCCTGGCACACAAAAATAATCGTTGAGAGAATTGAGAAAGGAGAGATCGTGATCTCTGATCGGTATCGGTTATCGTCTTATGCGTATCAGTCGCTAACGCTCGATCTTGAGTGGGTTGTTATGATAAATCGGTATTCTATAACCCCTGATCTTACCTTTGTCATCGAGACACCGCCTGAAGTATCGCTTGAGCGAATAAAGCAGCGAAATAATGGAATAGAATTATTTGAAGAGCTTGAGAAGCTTGAAAAGATCTCCCGTAACTTCAGGAAGGTTGCAGAGGGTAACGTCGTATTTATAGATGGGAACAGGAGCATTGAGGAGGTGTTTGGGGAGGTGAAGGGGTTTATGTGAGGAGGGGGTTTTATCCAGTGAGGAATGAAAGATTATTATAAAAGTTTTGATAGAGTTCTTATGAAGGGGGAAAACATTTACAGATGGAAGAATTGTTGTAATTGGGGATGAAGTACGGAGAAAGAGACCTAAACGAGCGGATTATATCTTGAAAATTTCAAATAACTTTCCCATCGCGGTTGTTGAGGCTAAAGCTGCATACAAAGATCCTGGAGATGGTTTGCAGCAGGCAAAAGAGTATGTGGAAGGGCTCAATACATCGCGGAGTATTTTGATATAAGCAAGATTTAACGCATCATTTGTGATGCGTTATGGATATTGAGGAACAGAAGAGGATTGAAGCTGTAAATCGGTATCTCAAGGGTGACAAACCAGCAAATATTTACAGAGAGATGAATAGGTCAGAGACATGGCTCTTCAAGTGGGTGAATAGATTGAAAACAGGCGAAGAGGAGTGGTATAAATCCCGCACAAAAGCGCCCAAAAACCACGGGAGGGAGACATGCAAAGAGATTGAAAGAGCGGTTGTAAGCATCAGAAAAACACTGATGGAGAGTAACGAGAACGAGTCAAAGTATCTCGGCGTAGGTGCAGATGCAATTCAGTATAGGATGGAAAAGCTCGGTTTTTCGAAGGATGAGATACCCTCGGTATCAACGATAAAGCGGATTGTGAAGAAGCACGGTCTGAAAGTGAATAAGCGGGAGCGCTATAAACGAGTGAAATCCAAAAAGCGATACACGATTTTGAATCCCACACGGATTGATGAAATGCACCAGATGGACTTCGTTGGTCCAAGATTTATTAAAGAGAACTTTGAAAAACCCACCCACCCCTCAAACCTCACCAAATTAACAAGCAAATCAAAAATCTTCTTGACCAAAAC
>JAOQII010000079.1 GCA_026134025.1 Candidatus Syntropharchaeum sp. | reverse complement strand
CATAACATTAAAAGGTGATTGGGGAAGCTCACCTCTTTTCAGGCACGTTAATTTCAAACTGAAGCTATATAACACGATAGATACACTAATCTACACGAATGTGATTCCACTTACTCTTTCAAATTCAGGGTCTTTTACATTTGTGGATACATTGGACAGTTTACCACCAGGGGATTATATAATAAAGGGGGTTGCAGTTACAGATAGTGGTCAGGTGGTGACAATGGATAATGACTACTTCACCGTTTTGAATGAGGGTATAAACTTCGTGATGGGGCTTGATAGGGATGCTGGATTAAAAGGGGATACCTTCACTGTTTTTCCAGTATGTATAAATGCAGATACTGTTCTAAGCGATTCAATAAGATTGGTTGTTTCAGGGGATGGAATATACCTTGATACATTGTATGAGATAGGTCCTAACAAGGTTGACTCTTTCCCTATCCGTATAAGCCCTGATACATCCATCATAATCACAGGAAAGGTTATGCTCTCCAGTGAAGATTCAATCGTGCATAGGAGAAGCCTCTTGATAGCAGGCAAAAATATTGATATATCAATATCAGGGCCAGAATTTATCAATTTCAAACCCTTTGGTGTTAAAACAACCCTATTCAATAAATCCATAGGTGGGATTGATGCAGTTGTGAACAGGATTTTTTCAGGTGATACGGTTGTGGATACGGTTTATATTGAAGGTGGGGGAGAATGGTCAGTGATTGATAGTTTTAGCTCTTGGACATCCGATACATTCAAGACAGTTGTGATGACGGATGAAGGCGAGAGTTCAAAAGGTAAATACATCAAGGTTGGAATTGATGGTGATATAAAGATGGATTCATCCTATTATGTTCCACCAGAGGATGTTAAGATCCAGTCATTTATTACAAACACAGGGGTTTATGACACGGACTATCGTATAATCTACTGGATTGGTTCACAAAAGAATAAATTGGGAATTAAACCCAGAAGGAAATGGGATGATATTGATGAATTTGTTAATAATCTTGTTCTTGGTGGCTGTGATACATCAGAGTTTTACATTTTAACACCATCTGGTGGGACAGATACTATTTCACCTGTTTTCAGGAGTAAAGAGCCAGGAGACTATGCATTGAACGCCTTTCTCTTTGCAGAGTCATCCTCTGTACTCCTTGACTCTGCTTCATCCATTGTTCATGTTTTATCCAATAATCAAATTGTGATTGATTCAATAATAGTATCTGATACATGTGTGGATTCCATTGTCCCTGTTTATGTTGTGGTAGAAAACAAATCGGTTGAAGGGTTTGAAGGAGTAATAAAATTAAGTGCTGAGATTTTTTACAGAGAAAAGGTGTTTGATATAGGGGGCGGTGAAAAAGACACAGTGGTCTTCAAACCTTCTTCCCCTATTCCAGAAGGAAGGTATTCTATAAAAGCAGAGATAGAAGGCAGGTGTGAAAAAGAAATACAGAAAAGTTTTATACCTATATATAACATAGGGAACATCTTACCCATTTATACATCTTCAGGTGGATTGTGTTCAATTAACCCTGAATTGAGGAACACGGGGAATGGTGAAGGGGAGAGGGTTTTGAAGATGGAATGGGCGGATGTTGTGAACCTTGAAAATTACATAAACATTCCCATTGGCAGGGATACATCCTTCATTGATTCCTTCCCTGTGCCCAAGGATATGCCCGGAGGGATTTACTATTGCAGGTTGAGTGTGCTTAATGATGGTTTCCCTGAGGTTGATACATTCATACCTGTTTATGTGGATGGGATAAGGATAACAGCATGGGATTCACTTGACAGGGCAATTTACCTGCCAGGGGATACAGTTCACCTCTATGTTAAACTGATGAACCATTCAACATGGGATGGAAATCTTTACTCACAGATAAACTATGGAGGAGAAATAATAGATACAACATTTGTTCTCTGTGGAGGGGATTCAGGTGTTACCATGTATGGTGATACCCTCTGGCTTGCCCCAGGTGGATACTACCTGCTTTCACCAGAGGAATGCAGTTATGATTCTGTAAGGGTTACTTTCACAGGTGATTCAGTTTCTGTTTTCTTCAGGACGGATACAGTGCCTGGTGGTGTCTGGACAGAGGTTGATACAACGGTTTATTACCCTGCAGACAACTGGCTCCAGTTCCTTATAAGGAACAGAACATCATCAGAGGGATTTATTGAAAGACTTGAATACAATTCTGGTGCGGACACGACGGTTGTGGATACATTCATCAGACAGGTTCAGTGCATTGAATATACATTCCCTGCGGGTGATAAAACGGGTAAGGCAAGCTGGGGTATATTCCATCCAGATGGAAGGGGGGTAATCCTTGATGAGAGGTTCATCTATGTATCGGATGCACCTGTGAAGGTTTACACAGACAGGGGAAGATACGCAGATGGGGATACTGTTCATGCATGGGTCATCTATAACGCAAATGGAGACAGGTTTGTGTATACAGTGAACCTCACTGACACAGTAATAAATGACAGTTTCACCATCCAGACAGATACAACAGGATTCTCATTCAGGATACCTGAAAACACTTTATCAGGCACATACAACATAGCATGGCAGTTAAAGAGGGGGATAGTGAAGGAGTATCCAGAGAAGGGTGAAGTATGGAGGTTTGAGACCCGTGGGGATACCATCCTTTACAATGGGGAGCATCCATTTGATGTCTCAGGTCTTACAGTTTACTTCAAGCAGGTGAAGATAGAGAAGGAGGACTACATTGCTGGTGATACTGCGGGAATATGGATGGAGATTTTCTCAAACAGGGACATAGAGCCTGAACTTGAAATATCACTTTCAGGTGCCAGCACCCGTGAATTCTCCATTTCCCTTCAGGAGAGCATTCCCAATTACTTTAACATTGAATATCCATTGGACACAGGGAAGAGGGGCAGACATACAATAGACCTTTCGCTTGTTAAGGATTCAACGAACCTTGCAGGAAGGATTCTGCATGTAAACATACTTGTTCCGGATACGGTTCCACCCCTGGTGAGCATTATCAGGATACCGGAAAACACATACAGGAGCAATGGGTATTATGAGGTTTCAGGGGTTGTGAGCGACCCTGAGAGCACGGGCACACCCATAAAGGATACCCTTTACTGGAGGATTGCCTCAGAGGGAGGGGGATACTGGTATGGTGTTATCCCATCAGAGGTTCACGGAGATACACACATATACAGGATACCCCACCAGCCCCGTGGAACCCACATTGAGTTCTATATATCGGCAACAGACTCATTCAGGAACACAGCAAGGACAGAGACAGAGGACTTCTGGGTTCTCCAGGCAATGAGGGTTTCCTGGAGGGAGGCGGGATACAACCTGAACGGGGATGGTGTTTTGAGGTGGTCTGCACCCCTTGAGATAATATACAGCCATGGATGGGTAACGGGTGATAGTATTCTGCTTATGAAGGAGGTTACATCAAGGATAGTTCCCCAGTTTGAGCCTGCATTGCTCGAGAGCGTCATGTTGAACCTTAAAGGTTCTGGTGATTCAATATATGTTTACATTCACAATGTTGAGAATGGATGCCCTGGGGATGTGACCGATTCATTCAGATTCCCTGCGGATACGGGATGGAGCACATATCCCATTTACACCAGTATTCCAGAAGAGGGGATCTTTGTTGGGATAAGGTCTGATGATAGTATTTATATCTATACAGATGGTTTTGGCATGGGGATAAACACATATGTTGATACTGGTGGAGCATGGGTTCAGGGAACAGAGGGGGAGGCACATGTTGGAGCATATGTGAGATACATACCATCATCAAAAGGCCCTGGAAGGATTGTGTCCTATGACCTTTACAGGAAGGAGGATACAAACTGGATACTTATTGAAGGAGGCATAACGGACACAGCATACACGGATACAGGGCTTATTGAGAACAGAGAATACACATACAGGATTGCCACAATCCTTGATAATCCACCTGACACATTCTTCTCAGTGGAAAGGCATGTGTTCATTGACCTGACTCCACCTGATATGGATACCCAGTATGTTAAAAATAGAGACACACTTGAGTTCCATATAATCCTCAATGATACATCGGGAATCCATTCATGTTCCCTCCATGTTCTGCTGGACAGCGTGATGCAGGCGGGATATGATTCGGTTTCAGGGGATGAATACATATTCAGGTTTTATTATGAAGGGGATACACTTGCCTACTACTTCACCGGGATTGATGGTTCTTATCTTGGCAACCATGCAAGGTATCCAGATTCAGGGTGGTATGTGTGGAGAAATCCGACAGGGATAAACAGGTTCCCTGAAAAGACTTTCATAGACAGGATTCCATCACTCACAACAGGCATTTTGAGGATAAGGTTTGGGCTTGCAAAAGAGGGGTATGTGAACATACAGGTGTATGACCTTACAGGGAGATGTGTTGAGACCATTGTGAACAGGAGGATGGGCAGGGGATACTACAACATCACCAGAAGTTTCTACTCCCATCCCGATGGTGTTTACTTCGTGAAGATGAAGGTTGGAGAGATTTCAAGGATGGAGAGGATAATAAAGTTGAGATAAAAACATTTAAAAATATCCTTTTAAGGAGATACCAGGGGGGCTTAAAGCCCCCCTTTTATCAGAAATCAAACCTGAATAGAACATACGCCATCTTCAGATCCTTCATTCTTCCAAGGAATGTGGTTTTGCTTCCCCATGTCTGGAAGAATCCAGCAGAGATTTTGGCATTCTCCACAGGTTGATACTCTATCTCAGGGATTATTCCATATGCAAGGGAATCCTCCCTCACCTCTCCGGCATAACCCAAGGAGAATTTCAGGTCTCCCTCAAGGAATTTCTTTTCAATCCTTCCGAAGATATAGTCTCCAATACCTGTAATAGTGCCAGTTTGTGTTATCATTTCCTTCCTCTCAAATGGCATACCGTGTATGTACTGGGTGTTGATGTAAATCTCCCATGGAAGGGTGTAATCAAAACCGATTGTGAGCCTGTAATAGGGGTCTTTCAGGAAGCATG
>JAOQII010000078.1 GCA_026134025.1 Candidatus Syntropharchaeum sp. | reverse complement strand
GGCAAAGCATGAAATCGACCTCATCCGCGAGTATCGGACCCGGCTGATTGCGGACGCGGTCACCGGCAAGGTGGATGTGCGTGAAATCGCTGCTGAACAGCGAAAACCTGCCAAGGTCATCCAGTTCCCAAAGAAAAAAGAGCAAGCTGGCCCCAAGGCCAATGTCCATTTCAGGCGGGCCGTTTTTGCGGCGGAGATCGTTGCCAGATTGCATAGGGAACCGACCTTCGGGCATGTCAAATTCCAGAAGCTGATTTTCCTGTGTGAGAAGAAGTGCAGCGTGGACATTGGCTCAACGTATTATCGCCAGGCCGCGGGGCCGTACGACAACCGCGCCCTTCGTTCCATCGACAGCCAGATGAGAAAGCAGAAATGGTACGCCTCCCAGATGGTCGAAGGACGCTACCATTATGTCCCTCTGCCGAAAGCAGGTGGCCACAAGACCTACTTTGGCCGCTACTTTTCAGATATTGAGAAAGAGTTTTCGAAAATCATCGAGACATTCCGCAAGCTGGATACAGAACGGTGCGAAATCGTGGCCACCCTGTACAGCGCCTGGGAAGACCTCTTGAAAGAAAACAGGCGGGTTACGGATGACCAGATTGTCTGCGAGGTATTGAACAACTGGCATGAGAGCAAAAAACGCATTCCGCTGGAACGTTGGGAAAACACTTTGAATTGGATGCGACAGAATGGATTCGTTCCCGGAACAATGCGGCAAAGCGGGAAAACATCATGACGATACCTCCGCAAAATCCCAAGATTTATCACATCACCCACGTGGATAATCTCGTGGAAATTATCCTTCACGGGAACATCTATTCAGATGCCAGGCGCATCGCGGACGGGCTTGACTGCAATATCATCGGCATGTCCACAATCAAGAGGAGACGCCTTGAGGAGATCGAAGTGACCTGTCATGTTGGCACCAAGGTGGGGGAATATGTGCCGTTCTACTTCTGCCCGCGCTCCATCATGCTCTACATTCTGTACATGGGCAACCATCCGGAATTGACCTACCGGGACGGACAAACCTCCATTGTTCATTTGCAGGCCGATTTCCATGCCACGGTTGAGTGGGCTAATCGACACAACGTGAAATGGGCGTTTTCGGACCGCAACGCTGGAGCTTACTTTGCCGATTTTTTTAATAATCTTGATAATCTTGACAAAGTAAACTGGGAGGCCGTTGCAGCCACCGATTTTCGGGATATGCAGGTAAAAGAGGGCAAGCAGGCCGAATTCCTTGTTTACGATGCCTTTCCCTGGACGCTTGTCGAAAAAATTGGTGTGGTGAATGCGGAGATTCGTGCCAGGGTTCAGCAAATTTTACGCAATGCCGACCATAGGCCACCGATTGCTGTTGAACCATCCTGGTATTATTAGGCAAGGAGGAGATCATGATTCAGTTGCAAAAAGGAGACATCCTCAAGGCCGACGCTGAAGCGCTGGTCAACACGGTCAACTGTGTCGGCGTCATGGGGCGTGGCATTGCCTTGCAATTCAAAAAGGCATATCCGAACAATTTCAAAAAATACAAAACCGCCTGTGATGACAAAAAAGTACGGCCTGGCCATATGATCATTTTTGAGACCGGGAACATGTTCAATCCCAGATATATTATTAACTTCCCCACCAAGCGTCACTGGCGTGGCAAGAGTCGCATCGAGGATATTGAATCCGGCCTGAAGACCCTTGCAGATGAGGTGCGCAAGCGCAACATCCGCTCCATTGCCATTCCTCCGCTTGGTTGCGGCCTGGGAGGGCTGGACTGGAACATTGTCCGTTCAATGATCGAGAAGACTTTTGAGGAGTTTCCGGATGTTCAGGTCATCCTTTTTGAGCCTGCCGGCGCGCCTTCCGCCAAATCAATGGCCATAAACAGGCGCAAGCCCAATATGACCAAAGGCCGCGCCGCCCTGCTCAGCCTGATGAATCGCTATCTACAGGCCGCCATGGACCCGTTTGTGACTCTCCTTGAAATTCACAAGCTCATGTATTTTGCCCAGGAGGCAGGGGAGCCTTTACGGCTTTCTTACAAGAAAGGGTTGTATGGTCCTTATGCGGAAAACCTTCGCCATGTGCTGAATGTGATAGAGGGGCATTTTATAACGGGTTACGCTGATGCTTCAGACAATCCGGATAAGCAAATTGAACTGAAGCCGAACATAATCAAGGCGGCCAATGACGTTTTGAAGGCCCATCCCGAAACAACCTCACACCTTGAACGCGTTGCCGATCTGATAACTGGTTTTGAAACACCCTACGGAATGGAACTGCTGTCAACCGTCCACTGGGTGGCGACCCGTGACAAAGCTGCAACATCAGACAGGGTTGTCAGGGAAACATACGCCTGGAACAGCCGCAAGCGCATGTTCCAGGAAAAGCATATCCGCGTTGCATTCAACACCCTTGTCAAAAAGGGCTGGATAAGGGGGGCGGAAACATAATGCTGACAGATACCAGCGAAAAAGGTCTCGAGACTCTCATCGTCGAATCTCTGGTCAATGAGGCCGGATACCAACAGGGCGAGAACTCCGACTACGATCGCGACCACGCCGTGGACTTGACAAAGCTGCTTGCGTTCCTGAAGACCACGCAGCCGAAAGCGGCTCATGCGCTGGAACTGTCGGAGGACGGCCCCAAGCGAACACAGTTTCTCCACCGGCTCCAGGGCGAGATAGCCAAGCGCGGTGTAATCGACGTGCTTCGCTTTGGGGTCAAGCACGGACCGGTGAGCGTGGACCTGTTTTACGGCACGCCCACGCCCGGCAATATAAAGGCTGAGGAACGCTTTGCGGCCAACATCTTCAGCGTCACGCGGCAACTGCAGTACAGCAAGGACGAAACCCGACTCGCCCTGGACCTGTGCATCTTCATCAACGGCCTGCCGGTGGCAACGTTTGAGCTGAAGAATCGACTGACAAAACAGACCGTCCTTGATGCCGTGCAACAGTACAAGCGCGACCGCGAACCAAAGGAACTGCTATTTCAGTTCGGCCGGTGCATGGTGCATTTTGCCGTGGACGACCAGGAAGTGCGGATGTGTACCCACCTGAAGGGCAAAAATTCGTGGTTTCTGCCTTTCAACAAGGGGTGGAACGACGGGGCCGGCAACCCGCCCAATGAAAGCGGAATCAAGACCGACTATCTCTGGAAGCAGATTCTGACCAAACCTGGACTGACGGACATCATCGAGAACTACGCCCAGGTTGTGGAAGAGAAGGACGACAAGGGGCGAAAGAAGCTGAAGCAGATATTTCCGCGCTACCACCAACTTGATGTTGTGCGCAATCTGTTGGCCGACGCGAAGGCGAGCGGCGTTGGGAAACGGTATTTGATCCAACACTCAGCCGGCAGTGGGAAGAGCAATTCCATCGCGTGGCTGGCGCACCAGCTCATCGGCCTGGACGACGAAGGTGCGGCGCTATTCGACTCGGTGATTGTCGTGACAGACCGACGGGTGTTGGACAAGCAGATCAAGGACACAATCAAGCAGTTTGCTCAGGTGTCGGCCACAGTCGGCCATGCCGAGCGAAGCGGAGACCTGCGGCGGTTCCTCAAAAGCGGCAAGAAGATCATTATTTCTACCGTCCAGAAGTTTCCGTTCATTCTGGACGAGATCGGCGACGAGCACCGTGGTCGGAAGTTCGCCATAATCATCGACGAGGCCCACTCCAGCCAGGGCGGGCGTACGTCGGCGAAGATGAACATCGCTTTGAGCGAGCAAGGTGGCGAGGATGACGAAGACACCTTCGAGGATCAAATCAACCGGATCATGGAAGCGCGGAAGATGCTGCCCAACGCCAGCTACTTCGCGTTCACGGCCACGCCAAAGAACAAGACGCTGGAGCTCTTCGGCGAGCCGGTGACTGAGGGGGACAAAGTCAAGCATCGACCATTCCACAGCTACACAATGAAGCAGGCTATCCAGGAGGGGTTCATTCTGGACGTACTGGCAAACTATACACCGGTGGAGAGCTACTACCGACTGATGAAGACCGTAGAGGACGATCCTGAGTTCGACACGAAAAAGGCCAAGAAAAAGCTGCGGCGATACGTCGAATCGCACGACCATGCGATCCGGCAAAAGGCCGAAATCATGATAGACCACTTCCACGAGCAAGTGATCGCCAGGCGGAAAATCGGCGGCAAGGCCCGTGCGATGGTGATTTGCAGCGGTATTGCGCGAGCGATTCAATACTATCATGCATTTGTGACTTACTTGAAGGAACGCAAGAGTCCTTACAAAGCCATCGTCGCTTTCTCCGGCGAGCATGAAGATGGCGGCCGGAAGGTGACTGAGGCGACGCTCAATGGATTCCCCAGTGCCCAGATCGAAAAGAAGTTCCAGCAAGACCCGTATCGTTTCCTGATCGTAGCGGATAAGTTTCAGACCGGCTACGACGAGCCACTCCTACATACAATGTATGTGGATAAGCAGCTGGCAGGCATCAAGGCGGTTCAGACTCTCTCGCGGCTTAACCGGGCACATCCACAGAAAAGTGACACTTTTGTGCTTGATTTCATGAACGACGCAGACACGATCATGGAGGCCTTCTCCGACTACTACCGCACTACGATACTGAGCGAGGAGACCGACCCGAACAAACTTCACGATCTAAAGGCAACATTGGACGGCTATCAGGTCTATGGGTGGTCGCAGGTCGAGCAATTGGTCGAGCTGTTCCTCGGCGGTGCGGACCGTGACAAGCTGGACCCTATCCTCGATGCCTGCGTGGCTGTTTACACTGGCGACTTAGACGAAGATGAACAGGTCGATTTCAAAGGTAAGGCCAAGGCGTTCGTGCGAACATACCAGTTTTTAGCATCTATCCTTCCGTATACGAACGCAGAGTGGGAGAAGCTCTCGATTTTTTTGAACTTCCTTACCCCTAAACTGCCAGCACCAAAGGAGGATGATCTGGCTAAAGGCATCCTTGAAGCCATCGACATGGATAGCTATCGGGTCGAGATGAGGGAGGCTCTGAAGATATCGCTGCCCGACGAAGACGGAGAAGTGGGACCGGTACCCACCAGCGGCGGTGG
>JAOQII010000077.1 GCA_026134025.1 Candidatus Syntropharchaeum sp. | reverse complement strand
ATATTATGATTATGAAAACCTGTTTTTTCGGTAATTCCAAAGGCATCAATATTGATTCCAAGGAGTTTAAGAAGTGGAATGGCATACGCAAAGCCGCTCTCAATAATCAGCCCATCTATATCATCCCGATAATTTGCCGCAAGCTCAAGCGCGGAGGCGCTTCCCAATGACCGTCCCATTATAATAATTGGACCTGTATAATGGTTTGAACCAAGCCACTCTTTGATATATTGAAATATCAAATGACAATCACACATCATCCCTGTAACTGTCGGTGTCCCTGTAGACCGGCCATAGCCCCTGTAATCGACAGGCAGAAAATTTATGCCGTTTCCCGCATAAACAGGCCCCAAATCATCATAGTCTGCAACTATCTCACCATTGCCGTGAAAGAAGAGTATGGTTGGAGCATCTTTACCCGAATGATGCAGACGCGCCCCTATCGATTGGCCTTCTCCAACAGGTATAAACATATAACCTGCTGGATTTTTATCTGCAGGGCCGTAAATTTCCTCAACTCTTTGATGAAATATCAAGGGAAGGATTTCAGGGTGGTCAAGTTCGGAATAATTTATATGTGACGGATCTGTCATTATTCAGCCTCCGGATCTTCTCATTTTGCAAACGTTCGCAGATTAAATGGTTCAGGGTTAATGACCGAGAAAACATTGAAGTCAAAAATCCTCATTACAAATATTTACTTTCCCAGGCAATAGTCAATTTGGCTTTAATACCATAGATACCAATATGGGCAATAATATGGTTGATAATACCAATAGGGATAGGGAGTTCTATAAGACATTTCCTCCTTTTTCGGTTTAAATAGATGTATTTCTTTAATCAAAATAAGAGGATATGAATATTCTATCTCATCAAGCGGGAGGATCCTTTTTCCTGTTATTTCCCCTGCGACTGCAGTCTCCATTCCTCGACTATAAATTTCCGTATCAAGATAACCATCATATAACGCTAAAAATCTCCCGTCGGATCTATAAACTTCTTTCGGCCTTTCTTCGAGATCTGCCGGCTTTTGGAGTATCTCTATTAAAGTGCCTTCTTTTGTATTCCTGGAACCGAGGATAACTCCGCTTATAAGAACAGTCTTTCCTTTTACGGCATCCGGATCTTTAATTATTTCTTTAAAGGAAATATTCTTATCAACTTTTTCCCTTAAATCCATGGAGATTACATGTACACAACCGGTTAAAGAACATAAAAGAAGAGGAATTATACATAAAAACTTTCTCATTTTAAAATACCTTCTTTTGAAGTTTGTCTTTACACTCGATTTACCTGCAATAAATGGTTCTTTTCAAATAAACTCTGTCTTTACGCTCAGCTATTAACGCCTTGCACTTTGAACGCTGAAACAGTTACCTGTATTTATACTATTATCTTAGACACTAAAGTGTAAAGACTAAAAAATAGGACATTATTGACATTGTTTGGAATTCCGACGTCTTTTCATGATAATTTCGTATGATAATTTAGTTGTACCTGGGAGGCTGTCCGGGAATACCCTTTTTCCCAAACTCTGCGTTATGCTCAAAAAATTATCCTCGAAATATCAACTATATGTCTGCGGTAATTTTTTGAGCAAGCCTTGATTTTGAAAAAAATTGCTATTCTCGGACAGCCTCCTATGTTCTCATATGATTCTGTTAGCAAGTTTTCTATTTAGGTTCCAAATGATAAGGGCGAAAAAGCAAGGTTTGTTTTTAAGCGAGATGGTTTATTTTGGAAGCTTGTCAATATAGTAATTCCAATGAATGAGAAACCCTAACAATGCAAATGCACTCGGGCAGTAAAAAGCGCCGCTCGTTCCTCGCCCTGCTTTTTACTGCCGGTGATTTGTGGCGTTGAGCCTTGACAAAACTCTCAAGATGTACAACTATAATGTATACATCAAAGAGGAGGTATAGAATGATACGAACTCAAATATATTTGACGGATCAGCAGCGAGCTGAATTGGCCATACTTTCAGAAATCCAAGGAAAAAAACAAAGCGAACTTATCCGAGAGGCAATTGATATTTTAATTGAACAGGCAAGTCAGGAAAGGCGAAAAAGAATATTATGTCAAACTGCTGGAATCTGGAAAGATCGATCCGATATCCCCGATTTTAAAAGAATACGTTCTGAATGGGACAGGAGATAACAATGGCGCAACTACTCCTTCCTGATACAGATGTTCTTATTGATTTTTTACGGGGCTATCAGCAAGCTGTTGACTTTATCAATACCAACGCTTCTCAAATGATTTTGTCCACAATCGTAATTGCTGAACTTTATGCAGGGGTAAGGGGGAAACAAGAATTAACTATTCTGAATGATTTTGTTTCCCTTTTTGATGTCATTCCAATGAATTCAGAAATTGCCAAGATTGGTGGGCTTTATAAACGTGATTTTGGCAAATCTCATGGCGTTGGGTTGGCAGATGCCATTATCGCTGCTACTTGTCACTCAAAAAATGCGCAACTGAAAACGCTAAATATCAAACATTATCCAATGATCAAAAATTTAGAACCGGCCTATATAAAGAATTAGGCCAACAAAACGCTGGAGATGGACCAGGCTTACTGCGCGGCCTTTCGGAAGTATCTGGTTTAGGAAAATTTAAACTTTTATTGGAACCTAAAAGCTGCATGCGAATACTATTAAGTAGTTGGCATTATACTGATGTAGTGGTAAATATACGCATCATAAGTGAGTTTTGGAGGACACCATTATGATGCGTAAATACTATGTCACTTTTTCCGAAAAGAACCTCACCGGCAACGCCGGGTTGGTTCACCTGGGCCGCTTTGCCGAGAAGATCGGCCTTTCAAAAATAATCGAGAAGACACTTACGATCCAGCGCGCTCCTAATGCCGATTATCAAGCCGCGGATGCCATCATGATGCTGATGATGGGCGTGCTGGCCGGTATCAGGCATATGGCTCATACCATCATCCTTAAAAATGATGATGTCTTACGTGCCCTTTTCCGCTGGGACAAATTTCCTGATGCCACTACTTTCGGGCGAATCTTCCGTCTTTTTTCGCCACGCCACTGCAAAGAATTGGCGGATGTGGAAAATACGGCACGGCGAAAAGTGTGGACAAAAAAATGGTTTGGCAAAATCATCTTGGACATGGATTCAACGGTACGTGGTGTTTATGGCTCACAAGAGGGAGCCGAAAAAGGGTATAACCCCAAAAAGAAAGGGCAAAAAAGTTATCATCCTCTCCTGTGCTTTGTTGCCGAAAACCGGGAATGCCTGCACAACTGGTTTCGCGCGGGTGGCGCCTATTCAGCTAACGGTTGCGTGGAATTCCTGCCTGCAGCAGGCAGGTATGAAAGAATGTTTTGCTCGCCTTCCCAAACGGGTATGGTCGATAGCAGTGCGGGCTGATAGCGCCTTTTTCCATGGAGAACTGCTTGATTTCCTGGAAGAAAAGGGGACGCAGTACCTTATCAAGGCAAAACTCAGGGGTCTGGAGATACTGCTTGAAAGCAAAAAGTGGCGCAAGGTTGCGAATCGTCCCGGCTTTGAAAGCACTGCATTTGAATTCAAATGTCGAGGCTGGAAAAAAGCCCGTCGCTTTGTAGCCGTCCGTGAGGTCATCATCAGCGAAGCTGAAGGAAATCCGTTGTTCGGTTTACCCAAGGTGCAATACACTTATTTTTGCTATGTGAGCAACATGGGGCTTTCGCCCATGGCCTCGCACAAATATTACGGTCAACGGGCTACCAGTGAGAATTGGATTGAGTGGTGCAAAAATCATATGGCTTCAGGCAGCATCCTGACCCGGGACTTTTGGGCCAACTCAGCTATTTTCCAAACCTGTATCCTGGCCTACAATCTTATGGTCTGGATGATGTGGCTAAACGATGAAGCAGGGTTTAAGGAAGAACCTGGTACAATCCGAATGTGGCTGATCAGTGTACCGGCGCGTTTGGTCACGCGCAGCCGCCGCTGGCATCTAAAATTGTCAAAGAGCTATCCCTTTAAGCAACGGTGGATATATCTGGAGGACTCGATTCAAAAGTTGTCGTTCGCTTAACAGCGAACTCCGCCGGATTCAGGAAAAACGGTTTTCAAACCAGATGGACTGGTATGCCCTACGGTGCATAGTTATAAGCAAAGGCTCATAACAGGCCGGAGTAGACGCTGGGCCCTCTCCTTTTTTTGATACAATATGGGCGAAAAAAACCTGCGGGGCCACAGGATCCAACGCCCGGAGCACGCTCTCTCCGCCTTCGGTCAACGCTTGCAGATTTAAGATACAATATCAAACAGTTACCACCTTGAAAGGGCCGCCTCAAATGGACTTAATGTGTATTGCGAGGCGTCATGAAAAAAAATCCTGAGCGTGAAAAGGAAATTAAGAGGGAAAAGTTCGCAACTTTCTCATTTCCAATTTCAAGTTTTAAACGATGAACGGCTGTGATTATGAAAAGGAAAGAGGTAAGACTTTGTAGCCTTTTAGCGATAAAAACATCCTGATTTTATCCGGCAGGTTATGGGGTGTGATAATGATTGGTTTTCCATGGCTGTCTTTAAAGACAATTCCAGGTATACTCAACCTTATATTTCTTGAATTATCTCTTGAAGCAGCCATAATTAAATGAGGGCCTGGATTATATTGAACATCAAGAAATTCAAGGGTCTTTGCGGAAATAGAGAAAGGATCTTTATCTGCCGCGAGAGAAAGTAACAGAAAATGGTGATCTTTTAAAAATGATATAATTCCCTTGTCAAAACCGGTAAGGTCAATTATAGCATCTTTTTCTCTTGTTCTTAGAAAGAAATCCGCTTTTATGGTCAGTTTGAGATCAGCTTTCCGGCTCTGAAAGACTGGGATTTCCAACTGGGTTGAAAATTCCCTGTCATCAAGTTTAAGCAGAGATTCTACCAATGATGAAGGGGTATCGCACCCTTTTAATGCTTTAAAAACGGTCGGATCCTGTTCAGTTCCGTTTTCACCGGGGGGACAGTCAATAACCTCTATACCAAGTCCTTTTACATAATCTTTGATCAAGCAGGAAGTCGCATCTTCAGGTGTAGTCAGTATATTTATAACATAAATTAAAGGTTTATCGTCAGTCTGATTTCCTGAGCGTGTTAT
>JAOQII010000076.1 GCA_026134025.1 Candidatus Syntropharchaeum sp. | reverse complement strand
AAGATAATGATTTAGTTTCATCTCTTCTATACCTTAAAGTCTGATACGTGACCTTAAAGTCGAGTTATATAAAGACTTTAGGTGCAAAGCTCCTTCAGGCGAATAGATCGCTATACCCTTACCACATCATCAGTACCACACATCGGACATTTAACAAGCACCATCGGATCCGCCTGAAATACGTGCTCACATTTGACGCATTTGAAGTAGACCATGTTCTGGTTTATCTCATCTCCTGCCATTGACAACCACTACCCCTCAAGGCGCTGCACCATCTTAACCACAGACTCAACCGCACGCTTTGCATAGTCAACCCGCTGGTGAGCTTCCATTCGCGTCATTCCAGGTCCTGATATCCCAAGCGCTACGGGCTTTCCTGCCTCAAGCGAGATATCCATGATCTTACGTGCTGCATGCTGCACAACGATCTCATCATGCCCTGTTGCACCCTCGATCACACATCCAATTGTAACAACACCATCAATCGCATCATTACTGGCCAGTTTTTTGACTGCAAGCGGCATGTCATAGACACCGGGAACATAGATCGTCTCTGTAACCTCAGCCCCAAGAAACTTCGCATGTTCTTCTCCCAAAAGTTCCATCTGATAGGTTATGTCCCTGTTGAACTCTGATACAACAAATCCAAGTCGCATAGCCATAAACATCCTCCATTTATACACCTTGAACCTCATTTTTAGAGCATAAATATCTATTGCATAATCCAAAAACTCTAAATGTGATGTGGGTGAATAAATAATGATGAGACCCAAAATTCAGGTTGCGCTCGATCTTCTGGAGTTTGATCGTGCCATTCAGATTGCAAAGGAGGCAGTAGAGGGGGGTGCTGATTGGATTGAGGCTGGAACACCCCTTATCAAGAGTGTGGGTATGGATATAATCCGTATTCTGCGCGAGAAGTTTCCTGATAAGACGATTGTTGCAGATATGAAGACGATGGATACAGGCGCGATCGAGGTTGAGATGGCGGCAAAGGCGGGTGCTGATATTGTCTCGATACTGGCTGCTGCTGACAACTCAACGATCGAGGATGCACTCAGGTCTGCACGGGAGTATGGTGTCCAGCTGATGGTTGATTTAATAAATGTACCTGACCCTGTCAAGAAGGCAAAAGAACTCGAAGAGATTGGCGTTGACTACATCTGCGTCCACGTGGGGATAGATCAACAGATGGTTGGCGTGGATACGATTGAGCTTCTTGAGGCGATCGTGAAAGAGGTTGAGACACCGCTTGCTGTTGGAGGTGGTCTTGATGCCGAAAGCTCGGCACATGCTATTGCAGCGGGTGCAGAAGTTGTGATCGTTGGTGGAAACATAATACGATCTGCTGATGTAACAGGTTCAACGAGATTGATCCGTGAAGCGATAGATAATGCAGAAATAACCGATAAAAAACGTGAGACCATTGAAGAAGAAACTATAAGACTCTTTATGGAGGTTTCAACCCCGAATATCTCTGATGCAATGCACAGAGAGCCATGTATGCGAGGAATTCGACCAATATTCGAGGGGATCAAGGTTGCGGGCAGGGCGGTGACGGTTCAGACGTTTGGTGGCGACTGGGCAAAGACCGTTGAGGCGATCGATGTTGCAGGCGAGGGCGATATACTCGTAATCTTCAATGGAAGTGATTATATAACGCCGTGGGGTGAACTTGCATCTCACAGTGCCCAGAATCGAGGTATAGCTGCACTTGTAATCGATGGGCCTGTAAGAGACATCGATGACATCAGAGAGATGCGTTTCCCAATCTTTGCAAGTGGCATCGTCTCAAATGCAGGCGACCCCAAAGGATTTGGTGAGATAAACGCAGAGATCACCTGCGGAGGGGTGAAGGTTCGACCAGGTGATTACATCGTGGGTGATGACAACGGTGTGATGGTGATCCCTAAAGAGCGTGGATATGAGATCGCAAGACGGGCTATGGAGGTCAAGAAGAACGAGGATCGTGTGCGCGAGGAGATCAGACGGGGTAAAACACTTTCACAGGTTATTGAGCTTTACAAATGGGAGAAGAAGCAGAAATAATGAGTGGACTATCTGATGGAGGCTTTATTCTCGCCTTCAACTCAAATATCGATGCAATACTCAGGGTGAACGATGAACTGCTTGAATCTATAAAAGACACCAGGATCTACCCAGATCTCGTCCAGTCGATGAGAGAGGGGGTCGGGAATGAGGTCTCAGTCGATAAAGAGACGATCAAAAAGCTCAAAGAGATCTTTGATACATATCATGCAACCCGTAGAATCGGTGGAAATGCTGCGATAATGGCAGAGGTGCTTTCTAAACTTGGCGTATCACCGATCATCCTGAACCGTCCAGCACCATCTGGAGAAGAGCTCGTTCATTTCGTATTTGAGTTCGATCTACCATCTGGTGGTAAAGAGCGATTCATCGTAAATGGCGGGCTCGAAGAGGAGTTCGTAATCGATCCAGCTTTTGTTGAATCTTCAATCCAGGAAGTAGATCACATGAGGGGCGCGATCATCTCTGGATTTCATCTCCTGCCAGATCATGGCTACAGCGAGAAGATTAATGCGGTTTTAGATCTTATTAAGCGGTGGAAAGATAAAAACCCCCGTCTTTTCATTCACTGCGAGCTTGGCGCGTTCAGAAGCCTTATTGTAGCGCATGAGCTTCTCACAAAGATCGGTGGATTGCTTGATAGTCTCGGTATGAACGGTGAAGAGTTTCTTGTCCTTGCAGAATCGAGTGGGCTTGAAATAACCCCAGGTGTGATGATCGATAGGGCAGGAGCGGTTATGGATCGATACAGCCTCAAACGGATCGTAATTCACACAGAAAAGTTCATCGTGGGTCTTGAGCAGGAAGGTGTTTTAGCGGCATTTATCAGATCGCTTGATTTTGGTGCGGCAGTGGCTGCAGCGTATATTACAAAGGGTGAATTTCCAGATCTGGATGAGGTTTTAAAAGTTCTTCATGGGATTGCACCATCACAGAAAGCGGTGGTTGAAGGGCGGGGCGATCTTATTGCTGTGACCTGTGGGGTCTATCCTGTAAAATCGCTAAAACAGGCTGTGGGGAGGGGGGATGTATTCACCGCGGGTTATGTGCTTGGGATGGTATCCTGATCATGGAAAGTATTATATCCCGATCTTGACAGAGTTATACTGGTGTTAATATATGCTCAGCGTGAATGAACATGGAGTTGAGGTCTTTGAAGATATGCTTGACTTTGCAGATGAGCTTAACTGTGAGGTCGTGGAACTTGATAATGGTACAACGATCATCGATGCAGGTGTGAACGCGAAGGGTGGGTTTGAGGCGGGGCTGTACCTTGCAAGGCTCTGTATGGCAAACCTCGCAGATATCAGGCTTACAACATTTGAGCTTGAGGATCTCGCTTTTCCGGCTGTTGAGGTTACAACAGACTTTGCTGTGACCGCCTGCATGGCATCACAGTACGCGGGATGGAGGATAAGCGTGGATAAATACTTTGCGATGGGATCTGGACCTGCAAGGGCACTATCGAAAAATCCAAAGAACCTGTATGAGGAGATAGGATACGAGGATCTCGCAGATGTCGCTGTGCTCGTGCTTGAGGCGTCTGCCCTACCTGATACGAAGATCACAGAAAAAATCGCAAAGGACTGTAATGTCGATACAAAGGATCTATGCATCGTGATCGCACCCACCGCCTCGATCGCAGGGTCTGTCCAGGTATCAGCCAGGGTCGTTGAGACAGGGATACACAAGATGGAATCGATCGGATTTGATATAAACACGATCCAGTCAGGCTATGGAATCGCACCGATCGCACCCGTTGTGGGTGATGATACAAAGTGCATGGGGTCATCAAACGACTGCATCATCTACTGCGGCAGGACATTCTACACGGTCAACTACCCTGATACAGATGGGCTTGCAGCGTATCTCAAGAAGGTGCCATCCAGCACATCCAGCGACTATGGCAAACCGTTCTATGTGACATTCAAGGAAGCAGACTTTGACTTCTTCAAGGTCGATGCAGGGATGTTTGCACCTGCTGAGGTTACGATCAATGAGCTCACAACTGGAATGACACTGACGAGTGGAAAGATCGATACCGGAATTCTACTTGAATCGTTCAATCTTAAGAGGGTTTGATCTCTCAAGAAAGGGGGTTATCATGAAACGAGGGGTTTTATTTATTCTTTTATTCTTCCTGCTTGGAATGATTATGGTCTCGGTCGTTTGTGCCGGAAAGACATACCTGACAGAGGATCTTGGAAGAAACGCGCTTGCAAAGAAAGAGGCTGAAGGATGGAAGGTATATACGGTTGAGATCAAACTTGAGAATGATTGGGCAAAGCTGCCAGCACTTACAGCAGGCGAGACGACATCGCTCACAGGCAGAAGCTACTACTATATGGAGCATTTAATGACAAACACGGCGCAGGATGGTGCATGTCCTGAGGAGATCGTTTATCTTGAGATTTACAGGGATGACGAGCTTTATCATCGATATGAGGGTAAGTGCGATATCAGCGGTGATATAAAGTTCGATCTTGGGTTTGCAGAGCCAGGATACTATGGCTACAAGATTTATACTGCATGGCAGATGGAGAATGACGAAATTCCTGAAGGTCCCACCCAATTCTTTGTTAGACCAGCGACATCTGAGGGTGAAGATTCAAAATCGTGGATCGTCGTGGATTTTGCACATACACCAAGCAAGCCAGAACCTGGTGAGGCGGTGATATTCACAGATCGCTCAAATTATCGGATGGTAAAGGTTGCATCATGGCACTGGGACTTTGGAGATGGTGCAAACTCAACCGAACGGGACTGTGAGCATACATACAATTCAGAGGGGACCTACACGGTTGTGCTAACACTAGAAACCGATGAAGGAGAAAGCTACGCCGAGTCAAAGGAGATTACGGTGCAAATTTCGCCTGAATCGATCTCGACAGAAGATTCTCCTGCGACAGGTCTTTTTTTAAGCTTATTTGCCATGGGTCTGGTATATCTCATCATGCGAGGAAGGTGAAATAATCTCAACTTATAAGAGAGTATTTTGATTTACCCCTTCCCCACCACAACCAAAACCTAAACCAGACTCCCCTATGAATAATAAGTGCCACTGACACAGAATTCCCTCCTCAATCCCCCTCTCTCACCCTGTTT
>JAOQII010000075.1 GCA_026134025.1 Candidatus Syntropharchaeum sp. | reverse complement strand
CTCAGATGAGTATGCCAATGTTATGTGTTAATCTGGCTAAAAATGTTTAGATTTGTGGAATGTCTGCGGAATGTAGGATCTTTGTATCTATCTGTCACATATTTGACGAATAGGATCGTCAGCACATAATCTTTGTAACTGCTTGCATCCATTCCTCCACGAAGAGCATTAGCGGCTTCCCATAAATGGGTATAAAGCTGCGTCTTTTTTATTGCCATATTCCTCCATACTCCAGATCATTTTCAATCTCTTTTTCTTTATAAAGCACTCCCAAATTCTCCTTATCTTACCCACACACGTATCTCCCCCCAAATAGCACAACCTGGATGATAGCAAAAACTTACTTTAATTCTTCTCTCATCGCCTGTTCTGGTCTTTAATCTATCTCCCGCTTCTCAAAACACTTCTCATGGTAGAACGTACCACTCCCATTCTGCACGTGTTTTATGTAGTTTGAATCAGCACCAAATACATCGACCTTCTTTCCACAGACTGGACATTTAACACTCTTTCTCGGCATTACACCCTCCCCTCAAAAAATAGAGAATAAAAAAGGAACTACCCCACAAGGAGTATTCCCTTTCCTGTACCGCGTACTGCAAGATCGCCAGTGTATTTCTTTAAAGTTGCACCATCAACCTCTTCCTCACCCTCAAACTTAAATCCTGGAAGCATATCGATGATACCACCTTTGACAATGATCTCGCCCTTTGTCATCTCACCGCCTGGCATTGTGGCAGTTCCTTCGATTATGATCTTTCCACCGGTCATGGAAAGCCCTGGAAGTACGCCTGTATTACCTTTGACGATGATCTCACCACCGCCGATATGCTCACCGATGTAATCACCCGCGTTCCCCTCAACCACGATCTTTCCGCCACGCATGCCTGTAAGTTCACCCCGATACGCTGAACCAACGTAATTGCCGGCATCGCCCTCGATGATGATCTCACCGCCTCTCATCTCACGCCCTGCCCAGGCATCAGCGTTCCCCTTAACAGTGATCTTTCCGCCACGCATGAACGCACCGCAGTGCATATCACAGTCGCCCTCTATTACGATCGAACCAGCACTCATACCTTCACCGATACGCTTGACACGGGTAAGATCCCCTTTCATAATGATCTCGGTCGATGCAGGATCATTACCCGACCCCTCGACGGTTACATCAAAAAAATCACCGATTACAGCCTCACTGTTTCCGTGATAGACTGTAACAGCCTTTATCTCATCAACTGATTTGCCCGCAAGGTTATCTGGAGTTATATTTTCTGCTTCAAGTGGGACAGTGATCGATTGCTTCATTGAGAGTGTAATCGTTGACATTCAGTTCACCTCCGTCCTGATCTCAACGCCGTGTGGTATATACTCATCCTGTACTGGATAGTTCGCCATGCTGACTGTGTAGTAGTCTCTGAACATCCGCTCAAGATCTTCAAGCATTCCATCTCGTGCAGCCTCTGCCTTCTTGCCAGCTGGATTTACCCAGAATGTCCTGCCATGCGGTGTTGCTGTGATCTCACCGTCTCTTACAACGATTTCTCCACCTTTAATCGTGTACACAGTCCGCATCAGCTTATCCTCGATTGTCTTGTAGTCTTTTGTTGGATCGAAGGATTCTGGCATGATGTCATAGATCGCAAGATCCGCATCTGCCCCGACTTTAAGAGATCCTTTTGTATCACTCATTCCAAGAATCTTTGCAGGTCCAGCGCGGGTCATTGTTATGATATCCGACCATGTAAGTTCTCGATCGATCGTTGCGATAAGTGCACGTTTACCGACAGCTTCACTCACCGTTTCGAGCATACTCTCACGCTTTGCCTTACTCATCAGGAGTGCGATGATCTCAGGATAGAACGTGAATGGACAGCCGTTTGGATGATCGGTCGTCAACGCCATTTTCCATGGATCTGTTATGAGCAGTGCAAGTTCGAGTCCGATCGCCCACTGGATCGCATTGACACCGATCTTTGGCGAATACGCAACAGGTATGATACCAGAACCTGTCTCAAGTTCGACATCATGGTTGCTCCACTTGCGCCTTGAGAGTGTGTGGAGGCTGTACTCCATCGGACCATCTGCTGTCATCGTGGTGGTATCACAGAACATCACAACTCCGAGATCGATCGTGATGTGGTCGTTCTTGTTGATGTACTTCGCTATCTCGTCTGCTTTTGACTCAAAGTCTCCCCAGTTTGATCCACCGTACGAATGGAACTGTGTATGTGTTGCGTGCATGACCTGTCGGTCAGAACTTGGCTTTATATCCTTGACAGCTTCATACGTCTCTATCGTTGTCTCGAAGTTTCCAGGATGTCCAAGATCGTTGCAGTGGATGTGGATCGAGTGTGGCAGTCCAAGATCTTCATTCACCTGTGCAAGCGCTTTTATGATCTCTTTTGGTGTAACATCAAAGCCCGGGACAGGATCGTTGATCGAGCAGTTCTTGCCCCAGCCCCATGCTTCCGTGCCTCCTGGATTTACGATCTTGATCCCGTAAGCCTTTGATGCCTCAGACATCCAGCTCACGTATGCTGCAAGCTTATCGAGATCTCCTGATTTTGCATACTCAATCGTCATCCAGTTGTTATCGAGCAGAACGAGCGCGCCCTTGTCTGTTATCGGGGTATCCTCAAACTCCTCATGTGTATGGCGCGCAAGAAGCGGTGGCATCGCTGCCTCAAACGTCGTTGTGTACCCCATCCTTGCATAGGTATAGGCGGTTGCAAATGTGTTGAGTACGCTGAAACCACTGCATGCCCTTGTGAGCTTTCCCCTTGGTATTCTTCCCTTCCTGCCATCCTCTGGACGCATTATTCTGCCTGCATTGACCTTGCCGCCTGCGATATGGGTGTGAAGTTCAACGCCACCAGGAACAACCATCCTGCCACCGGCATCGATCACCTCGTCTGGAGATGAGACATCCTCGACGAACTTGTCCCCATCAATCGCAATATCCATCTTTTCGCCATCAATCCCCTGTGCAGGATCAAAAACAACCCCATTTTTTATGAGAATCGTCATCTTCAGTTCCCTCCCTTAAGTTCTCTGACTCTTGTAAGTATCCTCTCAAGAACCTCTTCATCGGTGAGATACTCAGTCTCAACAACCTTTCTTGTTCGTATCGGTACACCATCCATCCTGTAAGCCGTTCCATCAACTTCAACACCCGACACAGCAGTTGGAATCACAATATCAGCCAATTCCGTGGTTGGATTTGCATAAGGATCAATCTGAATCAGTGGAATCTTTGCCATGTGCCTCAAAGACTCGCCAGGGAAGTGTGCGCCCGGATCTCCAGCGATCGCCATCATCGCATCGACTTCACGCCGCATCAGAAGATCGTTCGATGTAGTCTCACCCGGGTTGTACCACGCATAGCCTCTTGAAAAGTCGATCGCAAAAGGATAGCCTGTCAGCCATGCAAGGGAGTGTCCTGAGCCGTTGACGTTGTAGTGCCCCCTCATCGGGATCAGTGTGAACTTTGTATGTGCGTTGAGTTCATCGACGAGCGAGATCACATTCTCAAGGTTCTTGTACCTGCACCTTGTGTGGGTCAGGCCCATACCACCAAAGATTACGCCGAACTCACAGGACTTCATTGCATCTACCATCTCAACAAGCTTCTCTTTTGCAACTCCGCCGACCGTATCAGGAACAACATCAGCATGTCCTGCAAGGATCGTGCGAAGTGCTGAGAATGCCATGTAGTCATATCCTGGATCGATTTTAACAAACTCATCAGCGACCTTCGCAGTCTTTGTCTCCCTGACATCGATGACAAATACCTTCCGATCATTCTTACCATTTGGTCTGTACATTCCTTTGACGCTGTGTGCATATCTCGCCCTGTGTCTCGGGTGTGCCTCCTGCGGGTTGCATCCCCAGTAGATAACAAGATCTGCGCGGTTCTTGATCTCTCCAAGCGTGCATCCAGGAGCTCCTCTTCCCTGGACACCGACAACGGTTGACCCATGACATACAGATGCGGTTGTATCGATGAGAGCGCCGATCTCCTCTGCAAGTTCAACACCTTTTCGCTGAGCTTCACAGATCAAAGATGCCCAGCCATAGAGAAGGGGTCGTTTTGCTTGAGCAAGGATTTGAGCGCTTTTTTCAATCACATCATCATAACTCACCTCTTTAAACTCGCCATTCTCACGGATCATCGGAGCTTTTATCCTATCATGCCCCATTATCTTGTTCTTACCCAGTGGACACGCTTTCTTGACGTTCGAGATCTTTCCATCCTCCACAATGACCTCGATATCATCACACAGGCACCCGCAGAGCGGGCATACCACATTTGAAACAGTTTCTGCTGCCATCTTTAACCCTCCCTGTATCTTGCAATCAGATCTTTGACACTCAAGACCGCCCCATCTGTCTTTTCAATATTTGCAGGAACGCCCTTGAATGTTGGTGTACCAACGCCACCCGTATCTGGATCAACGATCGCATTTGCCCAGGGCCCCATCGGGATGAATATATGCCCATCGGGCAAGCCGTCATCCTTCTCTGCATTGACCACGACCTCACCAAACCTGGTTGAAACTTTTACCGCATCACCCACTGAAGCACCGATCCTGGTCAGAAGATTCTCATTCATCTCACACCGTGCTGCAGCATCAAAATATGCATCAGACATCTTGTTCTCAAGATTCGATCCCTGCTTGAGTGTCCTTCCAGTTATCAGAATTACTTCTTTCACACACATCCCTCGTATATTTGAATACGATCCATTACATCACATCGAATCTTTGAGTTATTAAAGGTATCCGTTTTAATCAATGAACGTATATACGTCCTGAAGGTTTATCATGCGGACGATCTTTGAAGAGCGGTTTGAGAATGTCCTTGATGCTGCAAGAGAGGGTGAGAGACGCTGCCTCAATGCTTCAAGATGGGGCGGTGAACCAGTACTTATGGTTGTGGATGCAGCCCTCGACTCGATCGGGCTTTCCTACTTCAATATCGTTGTTCCAAGGGTTAAACGGTTTCATGAGACGTTTGTAAAAACAGGTAGGATCAGATCCTTCGATGATCTCAAAAATGCCACGCCCGATGATCCCGATCTTGCGAGGATACTCAATAACAGGCGTGCCTGGGGTGTTGCTATTGGCGTCTCAGGGGTGCTTGATAATATGCGAAAAGATCTGGGTCTTCGATCTGATCTCGAAGTGCTAAAAAATTGGGCAGCAAAGACGAGCCACACAGTATGGAGGCATGATCCTGTTGGGAAAGTCAAAGGAGTTGGGATCAATACGTTTCAGTACCTGCGGATGCAGGCAGGTGTTGATACCTCGATGCCTGATAAGATTATAAAACGGGTCATCGAGCGAGAGTTCGGGGTGAAGGTCGGCGATGATCTTGCTTTTATTGAAGAGATGGAGAGATTGTCTGCGAGAATTGGCTATTCACAGATACTGATCTGCTGGGCGATCTGGCTCAGAGAGTCTGGTATGGGGAAGGGTGAGTGGGAGAAGTTCAGCAGATAAAAAACCTGTAGGACGCTTATCTGCTATTTCTATAGGTGCAGGCTGGGTGATAGGTGCTGGGATCTTCTCAATTATGAGAATTTTGAAAAACCCGCCCACCTTCAACCCTACCAAAAGTACATGCAAACAGACGAATTTTTTTGACTGAACGCTCTGTATAGCGGTGCAGATATAGCTCTGATCGGCTTATATTTCTCCCAATTTTCAAGTTTTGCCTTTAAGCCCTTCACCAGGCCTTTATAAAATTCCTTTTCCTTCTCTGGATTGGATCG
>JAOQII010000074.1 GCA_026134025.1 Candidatus Syntropharchaeum sp. | reverse complement strand
TTCACAAGGTGCTCCAGGATTTGGAATAACGGATATTCGTCCCAGAGATATAAATAATAATGTGGATATCACCGTTACAGGCAATGGTGCCTTTGAATTCACTGCCGATTTCGATGGCAACGGTACACTGAGTGGCGGTGAAACCATTTCCTATTCAATTTGTGATTCCCCCATTGTTGCTGGTGGCGACGGAATAAACGACCTCGGGAGGAACAGCGGCGGAGGCAGACAATTAGTTGCAGAAAATATCGAGGCCCTTGGTTTTGCCTATGCATTTGATGCGGATGGTGATGGTATCCTGGATACCTATAATGTTGGGGGAAACCAGCGAGTCATCTGGGCCGTTGATTCAGATGGGGACAATGATCTGGACCGGAACCTGGATACAAACAATGATGGCAATATTGACGAGAATGACGGTCCGGGGCCCGGCGGAAATGGCCTTATAGCTGGTACCGCCATCGCCGATGTAGCCCCGCAGGATATACGCGCCGTGCGTATCTGGATGCTCGCAAGGACCGAACGCGGAGACAATGGATTCGTAAATACTCGTACTTATGTCATTGGAAATAAGGTAATAACTCCAAATACAGATGCCGATCCTGGTAATGATCACCTCCGCATGAGGCTTTTAACCTCAACCGTAAAGTGCAGAAACATGTGACTATGATTGACATGAAAAGAAGTAATGAAAAAGGCTTTAGCCTGATAGAGATAATGATAGCTATAACTGTATTTGCCATTGGAATACTTGCAGTGGGTAAAATGCAAATCACGGCCATCAAGGGTAATTCTTTTGCTAATGATCTTACCAAGGCAGCCACATTAGCCCGGGACAGGATGGAAGAATTGATAGGTCTTTCCTATACTGATCCATTAAATTTTGATAATGACGGTGATGGTACTAATCAAGATCTTAATAATGATGGGATTGATGACAATGGAAATAATTTTGGATTGGATGATACTAATGCAACAGCGGATCACAATGATCCCAATAATCCTGTTGATGGCAGATATAATATTTTCTGGAATATAGCTACTGATCATCCAATAAATAACACAAAGGAAATAAGGGTAATTGTAACCTGGATGGATAGAGGAACACAAAAGCAAGTGTCTATTACGTCTATGAAGGCAGATATAATATGAAAATATTTGTAATTATTCAGGTTCAAAGTTCCAAGGTTCACGGTTCAAGGTTAGAAAACAATGAAGATAGAGCAATATGAAAAGCGAAAAGTAGCCAACCCTGAACTCTGAACCCGAAAACCTAAAAGGATATAATATATGAGATATATATTACATATCGGAAACAATGAAAAAGGTTCCGCTCTAATAATCTCGGTACTAATTTTGGTCCTTCTTACCGTTATAGGAATAGCGGCAACGAATACCAGTACAATAGAGGTTCTTATATCAGGAAATGATAAGGTACATAAAATGGCCTTTCACGAGGCAGATGGCGGGACCGAGGTGGGGATTGAGCTGGTTGAACAGAATATTTATATGGCCGGGTTCAGTGCTGCTGATCTCGCAAGTCTCGGAGATATTAATGCAACCAGCGCCAGTCTCTATCTTAACACCGCTTCTGGCATGCCTTCCGATAATAACAGGGATGCTTACTTTCCAAGGAATTATGGAGGAAATGGCCCTCACACCAATCTAAGAGTCGGCGGAAATACCGAATTGTCAACCGGTAGCGCCATCCAAATGGCGGCAGGTTACGAAGGTATAGGCAAAGGAGCAGGAGGCGGCGGAGGTAGAATAGTTTATGACATCTGGTCTCAACATATCGGGGTGGCAAACAGTGAAGACATGATATTACTCCAATGGATGCATGTGATGTAAGCACGGCTGGCAAAGGGGTTCTTTAATGGTTGCCAGAGACTATCGGTTGCTAAATTAAACGTTATCAGAATCAAATTTTTCAAAGGAGAACCGTAATGAAAAAGGTCTTTGTTATATTTTTCGTTTGCATGTCTCTTTGCACCATTGCCTTTTCTGCAGAGGAGGTTTCCATTATTGAAGGCACAATTGATTCAATAGAACCGGATCACATAACGATGAGTGGCATGGAATATAAGCTTGTTAACTCTATTTCTGATAATGACACAGAGACTAAGTATGGATTTAAGACGAAATATTGGGTCGGTGAATCAAAAGATCTCTATCAGATAGACTTTAATACACTTTACGGTGTCGGTTATGTTGATAAGGCAAGAGTGACTTTACAGGATAATATCGTACGCAAAATTGAGGTCTTGGACTTGCAGCAATAAAACGAAAACCTTGTAAAAATAATAAGGAATATCAAAATGGAAAAATTTACTTTGAAAATATTATTGATGACAGGAATGGTATTGATATCAATTATCGGAGTTGCCTTTGCCGGCATAGTTGATTACAGCGCAGAACCCCCGTTTATTTCAGGTCATGTAGATCCAAATGTGCTGCTTGATCTTTCAATTGAAACTCCTATGCAAGGTGCGGCCTATAACGATCAAAACGATGGCGGTGTTTGTGGAGGGAGGGTCAATGCCGGTGGCACTGTAGGAATATGTTATTTTAAGAATCAAGAGTACTTAGGGATTTTTGATCCTGATAAGTGCTATACCTATTCAGGGAACAAGTTTGTACCTTGTGGCACTACCAACAGTGATCATGAATGCACTGGTGCATGGAGCGGCAATTTTCTGAATTGGGCTACCATGACGGCAATCGATGAATTGCGCTGGGCCCTTACCGGCGGCAATCGCGTTGTCGATACTACCACTGAAACTGTGGTCCAAAGGGCAAACATGCGCCTTTCAAAAGGTCATAGCTGGTTTCCCGTAAAAATGATTGACTCATCTTATAATGTGGCCCCTAATACAGTAACCCCCTATTCTAACAGCAGGATCTATATCTATAATCATGGATATCAGTTTGATTTAGGCACTTCATGGGGAGGGTGCGAAAAGGCGCAGGATCTCTACGTCCGGGTGAAGGTCTGTGATCAAGCCCAGGGTCTCGAGGATAATTGTGTTGATTGTGGCGGTCATTATAAACCATTGGGCCTGATCCAGAAAAATGCCGGCAAGATGAGGTTTGCCGTGATGAGTTATTCTCGGGACAATTCTCATTCACGAAATGGAGGAGTCCTCAGGTCTAACATGAAGTATGTAGGGCCGAAATTACCTTCAGGTGCGGATAACCCTGATAAAGAATTTGATGTTGATGGGATTTTTATAGACAACCCTGAGGGGGCAGCAGAAGGAGACAGCGGAGTAATCAATTATCTAAACAAATTCGGCGCAAATGGTTATAAATCTTATGATCCTGTAAGTGAACTCTATTATGAATGTCTGAATTTTTACAAGAACCGGGGCCCCACTTCGGAATATTACAGTGGCTTGACAGCGTCTCAGAAAGATGGTTTTCCAGCACTTAGCACATGGGAAGACCCGATTCAGTATTGGTGCCAGAAAAACTACATTATTGCTATTAATGATGCCAACCCATGGAATGACAAAAAGCTGCCAGGGACCTATTTTACGACCCCTATCTTCTCAGGAGTTAATTTAAACGATTCCGGTTCAGGATATGACTGGGGCGAGCCTTCAAATCCGGATCCGGATATTGATGTAACATCCCTTACTAATACAGTCGGTGATTTGGAGGGGTTAACCGGGACCTCCCGGTGTATTGGCTGTAATGCATCGAACTGCGACATGCTCGCCAATTCAAAGGTTATACCCGGCCTCGGTGAGGTAATGGGTACTTGCCCTTATTGCTCCAAGGAAAACTCATACTACGTTGCAGGATTGGCATATTACGCCAATACCCAAGATTTGAGAAGTGACCTTAACGGGACACAGACAGTGAATACGTTTATGATTGACAGCCAGGAATATAATACTACCCCTCTTGTTGGACAGATGAATATGCTCTGGCTGACAGGTAAGTATGGTGGATTTGGGGAAAAGGATTTCCAGGATACCAACGGAGACGGAAACAAATATGAGCCCAATCTTCAAGAAGAGTGGGACGCCAACGGAGACGGTGAGCCGGATAACTATGTCTTGGCTTCTAATCCCAAAAAACTGGTAGATGGACTAAACAGGGCCTTTGTCAGTGTTCTCGCAAAGTCAGGCTCTGGCACCGCGGCCTCGGTCATATCTAATTCCAGGGCTGGAGAAGGTGCTATCTACCAGGCCATGTTTTTCGCTGAATCAGAGCCCGAATCCCTGACTGGTCGCACTGTTTCATGGTATGGTGATGTTCATACGCTTTTTATTGATGAAAAAGGAAATATGCATGAAGACACCAACCAAGATGCCACCCTTGAAGAAGACACCGATAAAATAGTCATTTTCGACGGAGAGACGGCCAAAGCGAAACTGTACGACCCGATAGACTTTGATCCCTTAAATCCAGACCCGAATTTTGATTCTGAAGTTGATTTTTCTGAATTAAATTATATCTGGAGCGCTTCTGATTGGCTATCTGATCCTGGAATGGATGTCACAACTCAGAGAGCTTATACGTCAACTGCTAATAAGCGCTATATATTCACCGACTATATCGACACCAGTGCCAATGTCTCCATGGCCAATGTTGACAGCACTCAAGTCATGGATTTTACACCTGATTTTGTCGATGATTCTGCACATAACAACTATTATTTTCTTAATCCATACCTGACCTATGACGATGATAACAACCCCTCAACTCCTGAGGTCGGCCTGACAGAGGCTCAAATGATCACCGAGGCCCAGAACATCATCCGCTTCGTCCGTGGAGAAGAGGGCCTGAGCGAAACAGGCACCGGTACGCCATACCGCAACCGTACTCTGGATACTAATGGCACTGGCACCGGTGACACGGTTTTCCGCCTGGGGGACATTATTCACTCTACTCCCACTGTCGTTTCTCAACCATCGGAAGACTATGATTTACTCTATAAGGATGATTCTTACAGGGCTTTCAGGAAAAAATATCTTAATCGCAGGACCGTTATCTATGCAGGGGCAAATGATGGCATGCTCCACGCGTTTAACGGCGGTTTTTACGATGCCAGCGCTCACAAATTCAATACCCAACCACCCTCTGCCAACTGCACGAATTATGATCTGGGCTCCGAGTTGTGGGCCTATGTACCCAACGCCTTACTTCCCCATCTCAAATGGCTCAAGGAACAACTAAGAGATGATGTGCATGATAAATATTACCATGTCTACTATGTCGACCTGAAGCCCCGGATATTTGATGCAAGAATATTCTCCGCAGATGCCGACCATCCAGAAGGCTGGGGGACTGTCCTGATCGGCGGGATGCGGCTCGGCGGCAAGCAGATCGGCGTGGATACCACCACCGACGACAACGGTGATCCTGCCCCTGACGGCACGGACGATCTCACTTTCCGGTCCACCTTTTTTGCATTGGATATCACCAATCCTGAAGTCGCCCCGAGGTTGCTCTGGTCTTTCAGCGACGATAACCTGGGCTTCACCACGTCCTATCCGACTCCCATCCGCGTGGGGAGCAAGTGGTTTATCGTCTTCGGTTCCGGCCCGGTTGATTATGAGGCTACACGTAAAGATGACGGCGTTAACTTTACGGAGTATGGCGGCAGCAACCGCAAGGCCAGCCTGTATATTCTGAATGCCGCTGACGGGACCCTGGCCAGGGAATTTTCCATGGGTGCCGCCACCCATTCGTTCATGGCTGCCCCGATAGCTGTGGATTTCGACCTGGCCACCACGGTTGACGGCAACGGTGATATCCTCTGGACAGGCGAGGCGATATACATCGCCTCGGACGGGTGCGATGCCGGACAGGAGGGCCGGGTCTTTAGGATAAAGACCAACGAGGACGAAGATCC
>JAOQII010000073.1 GCA_026134025.1 Candidatus Syntropharchaeum sp. | reverse complement strand
CAAAGCTTATGAGTGTTTGCATGTTATTATATTGAATTATGAGGGTTTAAAGGTTTGGGTTTTGCAAAGTTCTCTATATAAAATTTTACTGGTAAATTTATGCGGGGAGAGGGATTCGAACCCTCGAACTCCTGCGAGACAGGACCCTGAATCCTGCGCCTTTGACCTGGCTTGGCGATCCCCGCTTCAGATGAGATGCTCCATTGCATCATCAAGCCGCTCTTCGCAGTAGAAACACCTGAAGACCGGTCTCTCATGAGATTTTGTAACCACAAACTTTGATTTGACAGGTTCGTTTGTGTTTGAGATGCAGTTCGGGTTTGCACATCGCAAGATCCCCTGGATCACATGAGGCAGATCGACACTGTGCTTCTCTACCACACGATAGTTTCTGATGATATTAATCTTTGCCCCTGGTGCGATCAAAGCGATACGATCAACTTCCTCTGGTGCAAGCTCCCTATCCTCAATCTTTAGAATATCCTTGGACCCCATCTTCCTGCTCGATACATTCATCACAAGGCTCACCACTGCATCGGTGCTTCCTGTTATCCCAAGTATCTTGAGGACATTCAGCGCCTGTCCTGCTGCTATATGATCGATGACCGTGCCATTCTCGATCTTCTTGACTCTTAGCTCCTGGTCCCCATTCTTCATCACCCATCAACCTCCATGAGCAGTGTCAGGAGCGCCATTCTGACAGGAACGCCATAGAATGCCTGTTTGAAGTAGGCTGCATGTGAAGTCCTATCAACCTCTGGATCGATCTCATCCACTCTTGGCAGCGGGTGCATGATGATGAGATTCTCATTCGCTTTTTCAAGCAGCTTCATATCAATACGGTACGATCCTGCAACTTTATTGTACTCAGAGAGGATTGGAAATCGTTCTTTCTGGATTCTTGTAACATACAGGACATCGATATCGGAAATAACATCCTGGATATTCTCAAACTCTGATATGTCAGCACCAGAACTTATGAGATCGTTCTTTATCGCCTCACTCATCCTGAGCGCAGGCGGTGATACGAGCATGATCCTGGCACCATAGTAGGAGAGTGCAATACTCAGTGAGTGCACCGTCCTTCCATACTTCAGATCTCCAACAAGCGCAATCCGCAAGCCTTCAAGCTTACTCTCTCTCTTTATCGTGTAAAGATCAAGCAGGGTCTGTGTTGGATGATGCCCTGCTCCATCGCCTGCATTTATCAGTGGTACGGATGAGAACTCTGATGCAAGCCTTGCAGCACCTTCTTTAGGATGTCTAAGCACAATTATATCTGAATATCCACTTATAACCCTTATAGTATCTGCAAGTGTCTCACCCTTCGAGATCGAGCTTCCTTCTGTAGAATCAAGGTTTAAAACCTCTCCTCCAAGCCGTTTCATCGCGGTCTCAAAGGATATACGGGTGCGGGTGCTTGGTTCAAAGAAGAGATTTGCAAGAATCTTACCCTTCAACCGATCTGATTGCATCCCTTTTGCGAAAGGTTCGAGTTCAGCCGCTTTTTTCAGTATCTGATCAATCTCATCTTTTGAAATATCTCTTATTGAGAGGATATCCCGCTTCGCAAAACCCATCACATCCTATACGCATATCAGATTTAAAAAGTATTCGAGGCGTCAAGCAGATACCGTGTTGCCGCCCTGATACTCGCTGCTGAATTATATCTTGGTTCCCAACCCATTTGCATCAATGAATCGATCGAAAGCATCATCCTGACAACATCTCCCTTCCAGCCACGCGAACCCCCTGTATATTTGTAGGTGACATCAAAAAGCCCCATCTCAGATACAACGATATCTGCGATTCCTGTTACATTTATCGTATCCTTCGAGCCAAGATTGAATATATTAACGGCATCTCTGGCGTTTTTGACGGCAAATAACATCCCCTCGATGCAGTCTGTTATCATCAGATATGATTTCTCCTGCCTGCCATCCCCGAGTATCTCAAGCTCCTGCGGGTTCTTCTCGAGCTTCTTTATGAAATCAAATATCACACCATGTGTACTTCTTTTCCCAACGACGTTCGCAAATCGGAATATCCACGCCTTCATATCGAAGGTATGGGTGTATGCTGCAATCAGCGCCTCTGCTGCAAGCTTGCTCGCACCATAGGTTGAGATCGGGAGAAGCGGTCCGTAATCCTCAGGAGTTGGCATGACTTTTGCCTCACCATAAACCGTGGATGTCGAGGTGAAAGCTATATCTCTAACACCATGTCTTCGCATCGCCTCAAGAAGGTTATAGGTTGCGATCACATTCTGCTCAAGGTGAAGTCCTGGATCGTTTACCCCTATCCTGACATCAGGGTTTGCAGCGACATGATACACAAAGTCAATTTTTGCAGAACTAAAGAGCTTTTCAAGTGCACTTTTTTCGAGAAGATCTCCTTCAAAAAGCTCGACATCCCGGATAAAATCCTGTATAAATTCACGTCTTCCGGATGAGAAGTTATCAAAGATTACGATCTCTTCTCCCTCACAAATGAGCTTTTCTGCAAGGTTACTCCCGATAAATCCTGCACCACCTGTTATTAGTATCATTCTTCTGCACCCTCTGCTGCAGGTAACTCCACAACAAACTTTGCACCCTGGGTATAGTCACCCTCGATCCGATCTTCAACCCATACTTTTCCATTATAACTCCTTACAAGCTCACAAACAAGTGATAGCCCGATTCCAGATCCCTGTATTCCCTCGTCCACCCGCATGTATCGCTGAAAGATCTCTTTCTTCTGCTGATCCGGTATTCCGACACCCCAGTCTGTGATGTATGTTCTGATTATCCCATCATCCTTCTCAAGCTCGATATGGATCTTCACATCCTTGGAGGGGGCGTGCTTGATCGCGTTATCGATAAGGTTTGTAAAGATAGAGTTCACAAGATCGTCGGCCATACAATGGTATGCTACCCTATCATCAGACAGTTCGAATTTTATATCAACGCGCTTATCGCCGGTCCAATCATCGATCCTGATACCCTCTATCACATTTTTTATGACTTCAACAAGATTTATCGAACTTAACTTTCCCCTCTCCTCTTCAAGCCTTGAGAGTATCTTCACGTTATCTATAAGCGAGATAATCTTTCCAAGCTCGGACCGAATGATATTGACGTACTGCCTCCTCTTTTTGGCATCAAGCTCATCCACTGTATTCAGAAGGTCAATATAACCAAGTATCACCTGATTGAAGTTCGTGATATCATGCACCATCAGGTCGAGATAGAACTGTGCGTTTCTTGTTTGCTGCTTCAACGCATCCGCAGCCTCTTTCCGTTTCAACGCATTAACTATCGTTTCCCCCACGATATTGAGAAGCGTTATATCTTCGGTTTCCCATATCTTCGCTCGCCGCACTGAATCAAATCCGAGAAATCCAATTAAAGATTTACCATATACCAGCGGAACCACGATAAGCGATTTAATCGATTGTGATTGCAGGATTGCTTTTTCTGAACCTGCATCAGGCGGAAGATCATCAACAGAAGGGATATAAATAACTTCATCCCGGTTGAGCCTATCCATCCACCACGTATAGTCCTCGAGAGGAATCCCCTGCAACCTCTCAATCTGCGGTTCGATCCCCTCCGAACACCACTCATGAGTATTGTTCGCAGCGCGCATATCCTCTGAGAAGATGAAAAGATAGCTACGATCAACACCACTGAATTCGCCGATCTGCTCCAGTACATAATTTATTCCGATATCAAGTTCATCTGGTGGAAGGCTTATGATGTGTCTTGAAACCAGAGCAATAAGCCTCTCAAATTCTGCTCGATGCTTCAAAGCATTCTCGACCTGCTTTCGCCTGGTTATATCACGCAGTACCGCCTGAAGAACCTGCTTGCCTCCGAGTGTCAGGGCTTTAAGTGAGATCTCAGTCTCGATGAGTACCCCGTCCTTTCGCATTATTCTCCATTCAAAGTACTGTGGTATCCCGGAAAAGGCTGCATCAATCCGTTCCCAGGCTACTTCTTTTGAAAGTTTTTCATCGGATTGTGTGGGAGGTGCAAACTCAAGAAAGGAATGGCCAATAATATCCTCACGCTCATAACCGAAGAACCTGCAAGTCTCAGCGTTGCAGTCAATGATCGTATCCGTCATGAGGAGAATGGCATCAGGCAAACTCTCAAAGAGAGTGCGGTATTTCTCTTCAGACTCGATCAACTTCCTCTTAGCTGCGATCTCTTCGAGGTAGTGCTCGAGCAGCCTGAAGCTGATTGGCTTCTGAATGCAGGCAAACGCCCCGCTATTTATGGCTTTGATCACTGCATCAACGTCTGCATATTCTGTAATTATAATAACTTCTGTACGCTTATGTTTTGCTTTGATCTTCCCTAAAACCTCGATTCCGTCCATTTCTGGCATTACAAGATCGAGAAGCACAATATCACAGTCACTCATTGATAGTATTCTGAGTGCCTCATCCCCACCATCGGCTGTAAGAACTTCATACCCCTTCTCAATGAGCACATCCTTTATCGTCTCTCTTGTGCTTTCAGCATCATCAACGATGAGAACCTTTATGCTGGCTTCACCCATCCAGGACCACCTTTGGAAAAGCTTCATCACGAAGTTTGTTCCCGCGCCGTCACCATCAACTGCATCATTGAGAAGATTTATGAGTACCCACTCGAGCCGGTCTGGATCTGCCCTAAAGATGGTGTCTGCGGCGTGGAAGTTGAATCAAACCTTTATTTTCTCTCGTATATTAACTTTTTTAATTGCTCTCTCTATCAGACCTTCAAGGATCAGATCGGTATTTGTATATTTCTCCTCAGGTTAGGCTTTACACCTCATAGTGAATGGCACTCAGGATGCCAAAAACATTTTTACCCACGTGCCCCCTCAATATCTGTAACATGAACCTCGACGAAGATCTATATGGTGTACTCAAACTCAAGAAAGAGCTGTCAAGAAGGTATAGTGGTCTTGGTATCGATGAGATCTTCGATGGTGAGGTGATCGAGAACGAATATGGTGAGTGCTACTGCATCAGAAGACGTGCTGAAATAAAATCCATGCCTTCAAAGATAGATAAAGATGCAATTCTTTCAGACCTCAAACTCATTCCAGGAATCGGAGATAAGACGCAGGATAAACTGAAAAATGAAGGCTACCGTACGATTAAAGATCTAACAACGCATCCTTTGTGGGAGGGGCATGCAAAGAGCCTTCTTGGCATGATTGAAGCCCAAAATTTTAGGGCGTTACAGGATCGATTCTTAAAAAACGTCTCGGTATCGCACCCAATCCACCTCCACCTCTCAGACTATCACGATGAGTTTTTACTCCTCGATCTTGAGACGATGGGGCTATATGATGTGCCGATTATACTATTAGGTGCTGCAAGACTGAGATTGAATGGTTCAGGATCGGTTGAGGTCTCACAATACCTGCTCAGAGGATTATCAGAAGAATTAAGTGCGATCGTAGCCTTTCAAGAGGAGTTTGATGGATTGCCTCTGATCACATTCAATGGTAGAAGATTTGATGTACCGTATCTCAAGAAAAGGGCGGGATTTTACGGCGTCAAACACTCATTTGAGAGATTCCACCTTGATCTCCTCCACTTCTCAAGACGATTTTTATCAAAGGAGCTTCCTGACTGTAGATTATCCACGATCGAGACGCACATCCTCGGGGTTGAACGAGATATTGATATGCCAGGGGCGCTCGTACCAGAATTCTATCGTAGCTTTCTTGATACAGGAAATGCGGGTCCTTTGATCCTGATCGTTGAGCATAACTTCCAGGACGTTGTCTCACTTGCAGAGCTTTTTTGCCACCTCAAGAAGGTATCTTTATGAAGGTTGAGGTTTAATGTAGAACTCATTTCAAAACATTTATATAAGATCCACTCAATAACAAATTAACAGGTTCTGAGGGGATGATATGAAATTTGAGGAATTGACTGACGAGGAATGGGAACTTATC
>JAOQII010000072.1 GCA_026134025.1 Candidatus Syntropharchaeum sp. | reverse complement strand
TTTGCTGAACTTATTTGTTGAATTAAATCACCCCAACAACCTCATACTCCTTCAATCTCAACCTTGCATCCTCCCGCCGATCCTGATGATCCTTCAAAAACCTGGATATAAGCTCTGCTGCAAGCTTCTTACACGTGCCACAGCTTCGTTTACCATTCACACATTCTGTATAGATCTCCTCAACCTCATGATCATCCTCCACAAGATGGAATAGCAGGAGATCATAGACCGAACAGTCCTCAGGGATTCCGCCAAGCTCCTGCTGTTCTTTGAGTGTTACCCTGCCACCGGTCTTTGCACGCATGACTTTCCTGGCTGCAGACTCAGGGGGCTCTGTGAGTGCGATGAAACTCTCTGGTATGCTTGATGACATCTTCCCCCCTGTAAGCCCGCTCATGAACCTGTGGTAGGTTGAAGCAGGCGGGATGAAGCCATAGCCGCCGAGTTTAATCTCAAACTCTCTAACGATCCGATCGACCTCATCGAGCGTGTAATCTCCGTAGAGATCAAGATGCGCCTCATATAACTTACTTTTACAATCAAACATCTGTTCAAGCCTTTTCAGCATCTTTTTATCGACGTCTTTTCCCCTGATGCTGATATAACCCTCCCGTGCCTCGACAAAGAACATCCGCATCCTGTTTGCCACATCCCTTGCAAGTCTGATGTGTGGATCCTGATCTGCTCCAACAGGGATCACAGTCGGCTTTGGGCCTCCAAATTCCTCAAGCTGGGGCTGTAAAATATCGGCGCTCTGTGCAAGAACACTCGTGAGATGTGAGATCTTTGTATCACTCTTTAGACCATAGATTGCTGAAAGTTCTGTGAAGTTGACCCCACATCCAAGCTCAAATAGAAGATCCTGGATTGTTCTGGACTTTGACTGGAAGTAGATGTGGCCTTCAGGCTTAAATCCAAGTGCGATTAAGCTCAGGATGTACTCTTCAACCCCGAGCCGCTCACAGTCTCGCCATGAAATCCCTCTCACTGAGTGAGCCTCCATATCAGCGATCGCAACAAAAGCATCACCCCCCATCTGCTGATGATAGATTATCTCCTCCATCACCATCTTTCCGCCAAGGTGGACCTTACCGGAGGGCATAAACCCACTCATGACCGCAAAAGGCTCACCTCTTACGATGGCATCCACGATCATCTCATAACCACGGTGCCCGAATATCACCTTTCTTCGCATGAGCCTGTGGGCATCTGGAAGCTTCCTGAGCATTCCCTCAAACCGCGCTATCCCGAATTCATCAAAGAGCTTTGAATAATCCTCAATCCTGACAGAACCCCATGGATCGATCTTCAAGTATCACCACTCCAGAAATCAATCGATGTAAACATCAAGTGCATTCTGCCGCATCCCCGTACTGATGCCAAGCACATCTTTCGCGGCTTTTGCAACTGCATCCAGGTTCTCCTCTCGTGTATAGACCCCAAGCCGCCATTTATCCCATACAGCACTTGTTAGAACCCGCACAATATTTGATACCTCAAAGAGATATTTAACCTCCCCTCTTTCCATCAGAATCCTTGCATCCTGCTCACTGATCTCAGGCAGGCTCGGAATGTCAAGGATGATGTATTCAGGATCAATACCTGCCTTAGATCCGATCTCTTCCTCAATGCGCCGTTCTTTTCCACGAAGATCAAGTATCCGTTTCCCTCGTTCGAAGCTCTCCACTCCTGTGTAGATTGCACGTTTGAATAGCCTCCGATTCTTCAGTGACTCGATGATCCATGACGGATACCCACCTGCATCCTGCATAAATATCTCAATCTCAGGCTCATCCATCCTTGCCATCTGTTGCGCATTGAGCTTGCCCGACTCGATGAGATCCAGGAGCCCTTTCAGGAACATCGATCCTGCGATACGCGATACATGGTGGTGATAGACTGCAGAGTACATGAGAAATCTCGTGACAAGCAGCGACTCAGCAACCTGCAACCCCCGAAGCTCGATCACAGGCTCATCATTATATATCTTAATCACACGGATCAACCGCTCACAGTCAACAAGACCGAATGCTGCGCCTGTATAGTATGAATCCCTGAGAATGTAGTCCATCTTATCGATATCAATCTCACTGCTCAGGATTCTTCCAATCGGCGACTTTCCGTCGATACATTTAAGGATCTCACCAACGCTTATCGAGTTACGGGATAAAATATCGCCTATCTCACTTTTCTTAATTATATCACCGATTTTCTGATGTCCATAACCCAGATATCGCTGCATCAACTCCTCACTAACATGTGAGAACGGTGCATGCCCGATATCATGGATGAGGCTCGAAGCTTCAAACGTGGGATCCTCGATTTCCATGAGACCGAGTACACGCTTTGCGAGGTGATAGACACCAAGTGAGTGCTCAAATCGCGTGTGATTTGCACCTGGATATACAAGATGTGAGAACCCAAGCTGTCGTATCCGCCTGAGCCGCTGCATCTCTGGTGTATCAAGTAGCTCAAGCACCAGCGGATCAAGCTCAATAGAGCCGTGTAGAGGATCCCGTATCGTCTTCACGTATCACTCGTCCAGCCAGTCCATCATCGCCCGAAGCTTTGCACCAACCCTCTCAATCTCATGGTTCTTATCGCGCGTCCTTAAGGCATTGTAAACAGGGCGCTTTGCCTGATTCTCAAGCAACCACTCCCGTGCAAAAACACCCGACTGAATCTCCTCAAGGATCATATACATCTCATCACGGTTTATCACACGCTCGCCCCTGGTGAGTCCACCATATTCTGCCGTGTCAGATACCGAGTCCCACATCTTCGAAAGCCCCCCTTCCTGTATCAGATCAACGATCAGCTTGAGTTCATGCAGTGCCTCGAAGTATGCGATCTCTGGCTGGTATCCCGCCTCCACAAGGATCTCGAACGCGGCCTTTATCATCGCTGTTACACCCCCACAGAGATCAACCTGCTCCCCGAATAGGTCTGTAACCGTCTCCTCCTCAAATGTCGTCTCGATCACGCCTGCACGCGTTGATCCTATTCCCTTTGCAAATGCAAGCCCGATATCTTTTGCTTTGCCTGTAGCGTCTTTGTATACAGCGATGAGTGCGGGTACTCCCTGCCCAAGCAGGTACATTCTTCTCACAAGATGTCCAGGACTCTTTGGGGCAACCATGAAGACATCCACACCCTCCGGTGCTGTTATCTGTCCAAAATGGATATTGAATCCATGCGAGAATCCGAGTGCATCTCCCTCGCTAAGATTTGGTAGTACGGACTCTGTGTAAACCGCTGGCTGATCCTGATCAGGCACGAGAATATGGATGATATCGGCCGATGCAGCAGCTTCTGCAACCGACATAACCTTCATACCATCTTCCACTGCCCGATCCCATGATCTACCTTTCCTGAGTCCAACAACAACATCAAAACCGCTATCCTTCAGGTTCTGTGCCTGGGCACTCCCCTGACTTCCGTAGCCGATGACTGCAATTCTTTTATCATTAAGCACATCGACCGTGACATCCTTATCATAATATATTGTAACCATTCAGTTCACCTCAGGCGTTATTATCACCAATATCTTGATAATTCTTTCGCTTAAATCCAACAGATCTGTTTCTCATCGGTTAAAGCTCAATCACCAAACTTCGCTTGGAGTTCACTCGAAGGTACTCCATTCTCATCCCAGCCTCTTTTCTGGTAATATATCGAAAGAAGCTTCTGGAACTCGTCACGGTCGATAACCTTCCCGGCGTTTGGACCTGTGAGAACCGGGCGAGCGTAGACTTTGTAGGGCAGTGTATCGTCCTTGCGGCTTATGCCCCTCAAACGCACATTTATCAAGCGTGTGAGATCGTAAATATCCCTTGATCGATCCAGCAGTTCCTCAAGTGAAGCATCATTTCCTGTTATATATCTGTAGAAATTCTCGTAGTGGCGTTCATTCAGGCCCAGCTCGATCCAGGGCAGGCGGCAAACACCAAACATATCAAAAAGCGGGCGGAGCGTCTGATGATAGATTACCATCTCGACCTTCTCCTCGTCCGACCAGTTCTGCCCTTCCTCTATCTCACTGGCGATTGTCCATGCACGGGTGTGATGTGCGCCAATATCCGATGTCGCATAAGCCAATCCCATCGATATACCAGCACGACTGTCATAAGCAGATTGCTCAAGTCCCTTAACCTGCAGAAGTATCTTCTCCATATCAGGCCACGCTTCAATGATCCGCAGTGATCCCTGGGCAAGGATCTCTCCAACTCCTTCACGGTTGGCGATCTTCCGAATGAGGTGCAGGATGGCATCCTCGTCTCCCCATGAGATCTTCTGGTTATCAATATCGGCGAGTGAGAGTACTCCCTGTTCGTAGCCCTCTATTACAGCACCGATGATACTGCCAGTGGAGATGGTGTCGATGCCAAGCTCGTCACATAGCTTGTTCGCAGCGAGGATACATGCGAAGTTATCAACGCCGAGGTTTGAACCCAGCATTGCACAGGATTCGTACTCCGGTCCCTCGGTCACCGTGCCTGTGTACCTGCCATTCTTGACGAGACAGATGTTGCCGCAGCACATGGAACATGCAAAGCAGGCACTGTCACCTATTTTATAGTGATCCAGCATCTTTGTGCCATTTATCTCATCATGTCTGGCAAATACGGTGTCCCTGAAGTTGTAGGTGGGTAGAATTCCCCGCTCATTCGCATATTCGATGACATTCATCAATCCCTGCTGCTGCCAGAGTTCAAAGTATTTATGCCCTGCTAAGTACCTGTAAGCTTTATCAGCCTCTTCCACCAATCCCGTAATATCATAGACAGGAAGATCCTTATGACCTCGCACAACGATTGCCTTGAGGTTCTTTGATCCCATGACGGCTCCTATACCAGTCCTTCCAGCATTACGGCTCCAGTCGGTATTTACACAGGCAAAGGAGACCAGATTCTCACCTGCAATACCTATGGCAGCGACGTGTACGGTGTGTGTACCCAGCCGTTCGAGAATGACCCCCTCTGTCTCAAGGCACGTCTTACCCTCCAGTTCAGGCATGGGAATGATCTCTGTTTCCCCATTGTCGATAAAGAGGATGGATAATTCAGAAGCCCGCCCTGTGATGGAGAGAACGTCGATCCCGCACTGCCGAAGTTCAACCCCAAATGAACCCCCTGCAGAAGAATCGCCATACATTCCTGTAGCGGGTGAGATTGCGATAAATGAGCACTTTCCTGATGAGGGTAAATATACTCCGGTAAGTGGGCCGGGTGCGATGACCAGGAGATTTTCTGGGCCAAGGGGGTCAATTTTAAAGTCATGTTTCCTGAGATTGTCCCACACCAGTTTTGCACCAAACCCCCGCCCTCCGATGTATGTTTCGATGAAAGCATCTGATAGATTCAGACGCTTAGCGACTCCTTCAGTAAGGTTTACCTGCAGGTGCTTCTTGAAATATCCGCTCTTGATGGTCATAGCTCCTCCTTCCCTATCTCGGCATAATGAATGACCTTCCGCTCACCCTTCTCATAGAACTCAATCTCTTTCATCTGTGTGTAGCTCAGGATATTATTGAGACGCTTGGTTTCACCCAGTACAGCCTCTGGTATGAGCCTGAGTGCTTCTTTTGGACACTTTTTAACACACTCTGGATCCCCACCGCACATGTCGCACTTTATGGGGTGCTCACAATCCTCGTGGGCATATATCGCTCCAAAGGGACACGCTTCTATGCACTTGTAGCAAGAAATGCAGATATCTTTGTTCAGTTGCACCATACCGTCTCTTCGGCTCAGTGCATTCACAGGACACACCGCTTCACAGGTTGGCACCTTGCAATGACCACAGAGAATCGGCATTCGCACCACGGGGTGAGGATAAGTAACGATAACCCTGATAGCCGACTTTTTGGGGTTATTTACTCCAAAATGTCCAATCGAACAGACAAGCTCGCAAATTTTACAGCCAGAACACTGCTCTGGAATCACTGTCAGTTTCTTGGTCATGAGATAATTCTCCTAAAGCTCCATCACACTTCCACAGCTTAAACCCTAAAGCTACTTTTCACAGATCTTTATATACATATTTATACATATTTTTTTAAATCTTGTGAGACGAGAATAAAGTGTGCTATCCCGAGATCATTTCCCCATAACTTTATTAGACCCCCTGCACAATAAAACTCCAGCCGCACCTATCGATCGCAT
>JAOQII010000071.1 GCA_026134025.1 Candidatus Syntropharchaeum sp. | reverse complement strand
TATTCGGATTACGGAGGGGACACAGACGGAGACGGTCTGTATGACTATCTAACGATCGAGGTTGGCGTGAATGTGACAAAGGCAGGAACATACAGGGTCCGAGGAGAGTTATGTGAGAACACAACCAATAACTATATAATTTCGGCATATAATACGACCTATCTTGACATAGGAGCTCACAATGTTTCACTCAAGTTTGATGGAATTGGGTTGAGGCAGAACCGGTACAATGGGACTTACGATCTGAAGTATCTCTATTTACGCAACTATTCATCTTCTGTTCCTCCGCCTCCACCGATGCCAACGCCAATGTCAGTTTCACAACTTGAAAAATCAGAAACAATAGGGACAGAGGATGTTTCTGTTCTGTATGGTGAGCGGCTCGATTACAGGTACTATGCATGCACAACCGGATATTATGAGTGGACCGGATGGCAGAGACCGCCAGCAGAGTTCAGTGATGTTTATTCGGATTACGGAGGGGACACAGACGGAGACGGTCTGTATGACTATCTAACGATCGAGGTTGGCGTGAATGTGACGACTGCCGGGTATTATCAGGTAGAGGGGAGGCTGGATGACTGCTATGGTGACTATGTCAAACGGGCATACAACTACACCTATCTGGATGCTGGAAACCAGACCGTACAACTTGATTTCGATGGAATTGCGATCAGACAGAACGAAGTTAACGGAACATACAACCTCAGATACCTTTATCTGTACGATGATTGCTGGGATCAGCTTGATTACATATACGATGCATACACCACATCGTATTACAACTACACCGAGTTCGAAGAATCAATACCTGATGCGTATGAACCAGACGATGATTATTCATTGGCAAGCTATATTTCCGTTGATGGTACCAAGCAAACTCATAATTTCCATATTCCAGGTGATCACGACTGGCTTAAGTTTAATGCAACGAGTGATGAGTCTTATACCATCGAAACCTCTGATCTTGGGGATCAATCCGACACATACTTGTATCTTTATGCTACCGATGGAACTACGGAGATAGATCACGACGATGATAGTGGCACTGGTTTGGCGTCAAAAATAGTTTGGGACTGCAGCATTTCCGGCACATATTACGTGATGATTCGACATTGTAGTTCATCGGCATTCGGTCCTGAAACGAAATACAACATCTCTGTAACAGTAAACGAAGCACCAACAATCACATTTGTCCCACCAACGCCCGCCAACAACTCAGAAGTAACTGTGGATTACGTGTTTGTGAAGGTAACCTTAAATGAGAACGGAAATACAGCGATATTGAACTGGAACGGTGTGAATGAAACAATGTTTGGTGCTGAAATGAACTTCTATTTGAACAAAACGGGTTTGTCAAACGGAAATTACACTTTCAAGGTGTATGCAAGTGATACCTCTAACAATTGGAATGTCTCTGAGACAAGGACGGTTAGGGCAACACTGCCAGATGGCACAGTCACCAGAGATCTACCAGACAGCGCAAGTGCTGGTGCAACGGTCACCGTTAACCTTACGGTTGATGTCGAGACCGGTGCAAGATACTACGCCATCGACGAGACCGTACCAACCGGATGGACTGTCACAAGTGCTACAAGCGGAGGAGATTACACCGCTGAAGCAGGGCATGTTAAGTGGGTTGTGACCAGTGGAGCAGCTGACACCGTGTATTCGTACACCGTTTTGGTTCCGGCAGATGCATCAGGCACGTACACGTTTGAGGGCATCTACATGTTCGAAGGCATGACCGCTGAAACAACCATTCTCGGCGGCGCCAATGTGACAGTAGCAGTACCCGTCCTGACAACTATAATTGTCGATCCTGCAGTTCTAAGTATTGATGTAGGTGGTACACAGATCTTCACTACAACGACACTAGATCAGTATGGTGATGCAATAGCTACAACTGTAACTTGGGACAGCAGCAACACTGCTGTTGGTACCATCGATGCGAACACAGGCGTATTCACGGCTGTAGCAGCAGGTACGACCACTGTGATTGCAACAAGTGGCAGTGTGAACGGAACTGCGGCGGTGGCAGTGAGCGAGGCGAACATGACCGTAGCTGCAACGCCTGAGACCATCAACGTCTCGGAGGCGACCGATATCACGATCAATGTCACCGATGCGAGCACGGGTGCAGCGATCGATAACGCAAGCGTGACGCTTGAATTCGGCCGTAGCGTGATTGCAAGTGGCACAACCGTTGGCGGAGAATATACTGCTGCAGGCGTGAACGTGATCGAGACTGGTACGATCAACGTGAGTGTGACCGCGAGCGGGTACAATGCTGGCAGCGCAACGGTGACGGTGGGCGAAGAAACTCTAATCGACCACTATGATGCCGATAACAGTGGAGACATCAGTAAGGATGAAGCCATCGCGGCAATCATGGATTACTTCGACGACAAGATATCAAAGGATGATGCGATCGAAGTTATAATGGCGTATTTCGGATAATAGAAAATAATATAGATATAGGAGGAACATAAATGAAAAGTAAAATGATGCCATCAATTATAGCGATGTTGATAGTATTGTTTGCGTTTGTAGCAGCAATCGGATCAGCGGCAGCGGTTCCGAGCGCAACCAGAACACTCCCATCATCGGTAGCGCCGGGTGAGGAATTCCAGATAATGATCAGTTACTCGGATATCGGTATGATGGGCCAAGTAAATGAGACACTCCCAGACGGATTCACTTATGTGAGTTCTTCGTTGTCGAGTGGAGTGGTCACTGATACCAATTGGGTGAAATTCACACTGCTTGGCGGTACGAGTTTCACATACAATATAACAGCGTCAGATGTTGCAGGCATCTATACATTCTATGGGACGGTCAAGGATGAGGATAAGAATGTTGCTGTGGTAGGCGGCAATATCGAACTGGTGATCGGCGTATCCCCACCTACGCTCGTAACCTACACCATAACGAACACGACGATCACACCACCGCAGACCACAAGCATCGATGTCAGATTCTCTGAGCGGGTGGGTGCAATCATCAAGATCGAGGATGCGAGCGGCAACCTCGTAAACGAGTTGTACACCAGCACTGGTGTAACGGATCCAACTCCAAAGACATGGGACGGCACATACACCAACGGTACGACCGTGCCAGACGGCACATACACTGTGAACGTATCTGGAGTAAGCACGACAACAGGGCTCAGTGTGGTTGATACATCGAAGACTATTGATGTACCCCCACCAAACTATCCACCTGTCGCGTCATTCACCTTCTCACCTTCATATCCGGTCACGGGTCAGATTGTGTCTTTTGACGCTTCTGGCTCTTATGACCCGGATGGCGGAAACATAACTGGATATTGGTGGAACATCAGTGGAACCGTTTATACTGTGCCGGTTTTTAATCACACGTTTACGACACCTGGGTTGAAGTATTGTGGTCTGATGGTTACGGATGATGAGGGTAACACGAACAATTCAGCAAAGTGGGTAAATGTGAATGCCACGACAGAAACCCCCACCGTGAGTATCGGAAGTGCAGAGGGCAGCGTTGGCGATACCGTGAATGTGTCGATCAATATCGCTAACGCAACGAGGATAGGTGCTATGGATATCAGCGCGACATACGATCCAGGCATCCTGAATGCAACGAATGTTGCGAGTGGATCGATGATCGAGGACTTACCTGCACCGCTCGTGGCATGTAGTCTGATTCCTGGTGCGATAAACATCAGTTTTGTGACATACCCTGATGCGATTGATGGCGATGGCGAGTTGTTTGTCGTGACATTCGATGTAGTCGGTGGCGACAATGGCGAATCGTCCGTACTTGACATAGAGGCTGATGCATACACAACGGATGTGCCACCGCAGTACGTGTCTGTGGGCACGGCTGATGGTTCGTTTGTGGTGAATAGCCCAGCAGTCTCAACAGTCTCTTTCGATCCATTGAACTCCAGGACATACATGGGTTCAACCACCACTGTAAATCTAACACTCGACAGCGTTCCGGATGGTCTATCAGGATACAACCTGACCGTATCGTTATCGAATCAGAGCATAGCAGAGATCATATCAGTAAGTTTCCCGGCATGGGTTACCCTGCATGACAATTCCACACCTCCTGCAGATTCGGTCTGGCTGAAGGCTGCGGACCTGGTGGGCAATGTGGGACGTGGTGATACGAATATCTCACTTGGCGCACTGACGATCAGGGGTGACGCTGCTGGAGTGTGTGACATCATGGTGACGGTTACAGGTATGGATGATGATGATGGCGATCCGATCAATCCAGGCACGGTATCAGGCACGATCAATGTGACGAGCGTCATTCCACTTCCCGACCATGACAATCCACCGACAGACCCGGACAGCGATGGGTTTTACGAGGATCTGAATGGCAACGGCAGAATCGACTTCGATGATGTTGTTCAATACTTCAGGTATATGGAGTGGATAGCGGAAAATGAGCCAGTTTCTTGCTTCGATTTCAATTCTAACGGAAGAATTGACTTCGATGACATAGCGGAATTGTTTGGAGAGGTATAGGTATGCAATATCAACGCTGGGTCGGCATTGTGGAATTGGCAGTGGTACTGGTATTGGCTATTGCGCCAGGCAAAGCGGTTTCACCGGGATGAACGCTAAAGTCGTAGTCGTGCCGATGGTGATGAAACGGACTCAATGGTGGATAGAACGACAACCGATGGAATGATGGAGCGGCAGCCGGCATCTGGAACGTCTTGATAGTAGTAAGCAATCCGAACCGTGCGAATATGCAGACATGGATCCGGAACGTGATAGAAGTACCAGATACAATCGCCCACGCCCCATCCTCGCAGTCACTGGCACATCCTCTGTGCGTCAGGTATCGCACCGGTCAGACTGCATGAAATACGCCGGCATAAAAGGAGCCATAAGGCCGAGAATATAATAAACCCTTTGAAACGCCAGCAGCTACAGAGGTGTCCGTAAACGACACCGCCATGATATAGCTGGCTGCAACGAGAACGATCGCAGCCGGCATCCGCAGGTTCGGGGCTCTTCCGGATAGTTCGACGAATGACCGGTCCCGGGTTTGTCAGCGGGTTTACCATGATGCTTACGATCGTTCTTGTTTGATATATGAGTTACTGCCCGCTTCAGGTTCTGCCGAATCCTCATGGCTCTCGCGGATGAACAGCTCCTCGATCGTGACTCCAAAGAACTCTGCAAGTTTGAACGCGAGTTCAAGCGAGGGGTTGTACCGCTGCTTCTCGATAGCGTTTATCGTCTGGCGGGTAACACCAAGTTTCTCCGCGAGATCCTCTTGCGTTAAATCGTGCATCGCACGAAAGACCTTGAGTTTGTTCTTCACTGAAATTCACATCCTCCATCTGTAGTATGTATAGAACCCGAGATGGCAGTACAGCATCAAAATCGGCAGAATCCCGAGCCAATCACCAGCTGCCTCTGCACTCATCGCCCCGATTACTGGATGGACAAAGCGGTTCAGCATGTAGAGTGCCAGCAGCCCGATCACAAATACGCTGAACGCGGCACTCGCTGCCCTTCTGCTGATTTCTATTGTTCGTTCGTCGTGTGTCACGACTCTGTACCTCTGTCTCGCGCTGATCAGTATGACGATTCCGATGCCAACGCCGATTGCTCCGATGATCGCATTCGATGTGAGCACCCCCGCCGTCACGCTGCCGACTGCGATCACGTACGCTGTCACACGCCAGATTGTGTAGATTCTTTTCTTGTTTCTGTTATCAGACATTTTGTAATACCTCCATGTCTTTATGTAAAGTAATAGTTACATTTAGTATATAAAGCTTTCTGTTTCTTGCTGCGTCGCACAACACCCCGGTCACGCAACATAAGTTCCCCCTTAACGATACTCGAATCGAAGACGTGGATTACTGTGCGCCGGAGCAGAAGGAGGATTCCGGCGATGTCAGACACCTGCAACGATGGCTGCAACGAGCACGATTCCGGCTGGCACTTGTGGGCGGAATGTTAAGAATAATAGAGCGCAATTAGGAGAGTAGCGATGAAACAGATCATTCGCGTTCAACATTGATACCGTATTACAGGAGAACACCATGAAACCACACATCATAAAGGATATAACCCTTGCAGAAGATGGGAAACAGAGAATCGAATGGGCACGCAGGCACATGCCTGTGCTTCAGAGCATCAGGGAACGATTCG
>JAOQII010000070.1 GCA_026134025.1 Candidatus Syntropharchaeum sp. | reverse complement strand
TCAAACCATTGTGAACCGCCTGTATGGCAAGGGGTGCAACCCGAAAGCTGAAGTTCGACATCACCTCCACTTTCACGTGGGTGTGAATGTGTACCAGAATCTTCCACGCCTCCATGACAATCCATACACTCGATTGTCGATGCTGCATGGGCTTCTTCTCCGGGAATTGTGCCGGACCAGTATTCAGGTGCCGGATTTGTTGTATAGTTCCCTCTTGCAAATATATAACCAGCAAATACCTCTGCTCTGTGACACATTGCACAAGTCAGATCACGATGTGCGCCGTTGTCACCATGGATCATCTCTGATTTGATCTCTCCATGGCACTTCTCGCATGGTACGTCATTGATACCTCTGTTCTCATTTAGATCATACCAAGAGTGCTGACCGCTGAATAATGCCACGGTTGATGGCAGTGCGAATATGCCGATCGCAAGTGTAGCGATCATCAACAACATGATCGGTTTTGATCTCATCTTCACCTCGATCAAATAAATTAAAGATGAAGGGGGTTAGCCCTTCATTTTCAGTTTCCGAAATCTCCAGTCCAGTCGTTCGTGTAGTTCGAATTTGTCGTGTTGTCACCCTCTGCTGCCCAGCCTGAGAGTGTCCAGTCACTGTTCTCATTCTCGTATGCATCGAAGCTGAGCACCGTGTTCTTCGTCCATGAGATGTTGACACCAACGCGGGTATGACATCCAATGCATGCCTCGTTCGAGTCCATCATAAGGTCATCATCGATCGCCTGCTGGATGAATGCGTTGTGTGCAGCTTTGGTTCCGTTTCGACCTATTGCATCATCTCCATAGTAGTACGGTGAATCGGTCTTGTTCGAGAATCCACCCGCGTGTGGGTAATTGTAAGGTGACACATCATTTCCATACTCATGGCAGATCATACACGCGATCGTCTCTGCTGCGTGTGAGGTTGTACCTGGGGTTGAACCCGTGTCATCTCCTGATGCAACACCTGTTGGCTTCTGCACCTGTGAGGAGTTCACCCTGTGACAGGTACATCCAGGGGATGCAAGACCTTTATGCACACCATTATCAGAATCGATCATCTCTGCGTTGATGTCACCGTGACACTTCACACACGGGATCTGGTTTCCATCATCACTCAGGTCATACCAGCTATGCTGTCCTGAGAAGAGTGCTGCTGTCTGTGGGAGTGCGAATATTCCGATTGCTACGATTGCAACCAGTAGCAGTCCAGTTGTATTACTTTTCATTTATCTCACCTCCCTGTATGTTGAATAAAGGAAAAAAAGTCTTTTCCAGGTTTTGTTTAGGGTTTTAATACCTGCACGTCGTATGTTCTGCTTTGCCATCTCTATTGATAGCAGGTTTACAAATGCAGACTTTCTTCCCATTTGATATCGCCTCCAAATCCAAAGATACCCTACATGGAAACTACCAGTAGTGATTTTAGGGGATCTGTAAACGTATCCCTTACCACCTCTACAGGACGTGTCCATCAAGGACATCCTTATGGTTACCATATAATGTAGCCTATATATAAACTTATCGATCTCTTTCAGGTATGCCAAACATGGTAACCTATTTATACCTGTTAATCATTATTAAAATACATGAAAGCAGACGCCGACCTGTTTGCTAAGATAATTGGGGCTATCCAGGGCTTCGGCGAAACTGGTGCAACTGTGGATGAGATATCAAAAGCTGTATCTCTTGAGAGACATACATTATCCAAATACATGAACCTCTTACGCGCTGATGGGCGCGTCTCGTATAAACAGATAGGCAGAGCGAGGGTATGGTTCATAAGCAAATCTCCTCTGCAGCATGTATTCGGGTTGAGTGAGGAGGATAAAACGTATACAGAGAAGGTCTTCTCCCGCATCCTCTCCGATATGCCCGAGGGAATTTTAATTCTCGACTTTGATTACAATATCCTCTTTGCCAATCGTTATCTGACCACACTTTATGGCAATTGCGTGGGAAAAAAATTTTATCAAACTCTCTTTAACTCCTCTCAGGATGTCAGTGGAATCTCGGCGCTGATTGAAGGGGTGACAGAAGAACTTGAGAGCTGTGTGGAAGATAAAGAAGGAAGAATGCTGGAGATCAAAGCGAGGCGGGAGAAAAATCCCGATTCTTCATTCTCCATCATCGCTATCATCCGGGACGTGACCGAGAAGGTCCTGTACGAACGGCAGATAAAAAATCTCTCAGAACTGCAGAGGCTACTTGGAGAATCGGTCAATAGATCTTATACCATTGATGAACTCGCTTCCACCATCCTTAAAAACCTGTGCGACGTGATACGTTTCAATATGGGAGATATACTGATCTATGACCCCACCAGTACTTCACTCTCCACGTGCGCCACGATAGGCTACCCAGACGAGCCGGTGCCTCTGGACGTAGAAGAATGGAAGAGAAAAATAGCGCTCGTAACCATCCAGCGCAGGGCGAACTTTTATTTCAATTTTGATCATGAAAATACGAATAAGGATGAGATCGTTCAGGCTGCCTGCAGGTTAGCCAGGATATACGATCTTCAGGAGATACACTCAATCTTACTGAAGACGAAGGGTGAGATTCATGGTGTTCTACTTATCCTCACCAGGGCTGGAAGATCGTTATCCAGAGAAGACAGATCTTTACTTGAGGGGTTATCAGAAATGATCGCTGGGGGTATCGCCAAAATCAAAGCTGAGGAAGAGTGGAAACTCAAGACCAATGTCCTCGACATCCTTGCTCACCCCATCTTTATGATCACCATGGAGGGAATCCTGGCATATGTGAATCCAGCATTCTTGAAGATGTGGGGCTATGACCGGGAGAGTGAGGTTTTAGGACGTCACTATACAAAATTCTGGAAAGAGGATGCCAAAGACGTTATACATGCGTTACGTCAAAGAGGAAAATGGGAAGGGGAGTTGCTGGCAGTCAGACGAGATGGTTCAGAATTTAACGCTCGATTATCTGCTTCACTGATAATGGGTAAAAAAGGACCGCTTCAATTGATTGGTATTTTGGAGTTTGATAATGGAAACTGAGAATGAAATAACTGGGAAAAAGACCGTTATGGTCGTGGATGATGAACAGGATGTTCTGCTCTCGGTAACGCAGATACTTGAAGCCAATAATTACAGAACAATTAAAGCAAGCGATGGATATGAGTGCCTGGAGAAATTAAAGGAAGAGATTCCTGAGGTTATCCTCCTGGATATAATGATGCCTGGGTTGACATCAAGGGAGATATTGGAAGAGATAACGAAAGATGGTAGACTGGCGAAGGTAAAAATTATATTTATCACTGCTGTACACTCACTGGAGGCAGAGGAAGCGGGGTTACTTAACGCGAGTCAGGTTGTAGATTATATAGAAAAGCCATTTTCCATGAAAAGATTACTCGATGCGATAGAAAAAGTGGTAACAGAATGAGGTTGTGATGGAGTATAGGCACCCCTATCTCGGTTTAGAGCCTGGGAAGAAGAAACCTCTTATTCTGGTTCTTGCAATATTATTTGGTCTTGTTTTAGATGCTTACAGCTCGTTCATCCTTGGTAAAGATATCGTATACACGCATTTTTTTTATATTCCCATCGTTCTGGGTGGGATATGGTATTACAGAGATGCTGTTTATGTCGCACTCTTACTCGGGTTAGTTCATATTATCACGACCCTAATCGCAAGGGATTTTGGCATTGTTACGCTGGAAGCCATGCAAAGAACGGCTATTTTCATTATTGTAGCCTATATTGTCGGCTTTGTCAGCGAAAAACAGGCAAAATCCCTCGTATTGGAAGAAAAAAAAAGAAGAGATGCGATAAGAAAGAGCGAGGAGAAGTATCAATCCCTTGTAGAGTCTACCGATGATTCTATATATCTGGTTGACAGGGACTGTAGATATCTATTCATGAACAAGAAACACCTATCGAGGTTGGGGCTCTCTGGTGATCAATTTCAAGGACGCGCATACGGTGACTTTCATTCAGAAGACGAGGCAAAAGATTTTGCCGAAAAAATCAATCATGTCTTTGTGACCGGTTCCTCTATACAATACGAACACGAAGGCAGTAGGGAAGGGTACTTCCTCAGGACGCTGAGTCCTGTTAAAGATCCTGAAACAGGTGAGATAACAGCTGTGACGGTAGTCTCAAAAGACATCACAGGGCGAAAGCATGCGGAAGAGGAGATTCGAAAGCTCAATAAGAAACTGGAGTTACGGGTGATCGATCTGGAGGAGATAACAAGGATGAAAACCCAATTCCTGTCCATGACATCTCATGAATTGAAAACGCCTCTGACACCTGTAAACGCTCAACTACAGATGCTGCGGGAAGGATATATGGGGAAACTTAACGCGAAACAAGAAAAAAGTATAGACGTCATCCTCAGAAATGTGGAGAGATTTGGTAACCTGATCAATGACATCACAGACATTTCAAGAATCGAAGCAGGTAGAATCAGGGTGTCTTTCAAGCGGATGAATTTAAATGATGTGGTCAATGAAGCAATAAAAATGCAGGAACCGTTTGCACAGGAAAAAGGTATTAAAATAAGCATGAGGTTGGGTGAATTGCCGATTGTGATTGGAGATGCCGAGCGATTGAGGCAGGTGATAAGTAATTTGTTAGAGAACGCAATTAAATTCTCGAAAGGATCATCTGATGTGGAAGTTGAGACGAAGCGAGATGGGGAGAATGTTCTGGTCCGTGTAACAGATCATGGTATTGGGATCTCAAGAGAGGATGAAGAAAAATTGTTCAGGCCTTTCTCACAGATCGATACGTCGATGGGAAGGGCGTACGGAGGATCTGGTTTAGGATTGGCGATCGCAAAGGGTTTGATTCAGGTACATGGCGGCAAAATATGGGTTGAAAGCGAACCAGGGAAAGGTTCATCATTCTATTTTTCCATACCCATTGAACAGACAATCGAGGAGAAAGAAGCTCCTCTACTTATACGAAGATCTCACTGATACCAAAGGTTTGTTAGAGCTCTTCACATCCTGCACCTTATCAGACAAACCGTTAAATAGAATGCGGTTGAGATATTTTAAAAGGGTGATGGATATATGGCACTTGACTTGTTAATTGGAATTGTAGTGATACTTCTCATAATTCTTTCATCTGCGATACGTGTGGTGAAAGAATATGAGCGTGGCGTGATATTCAGACTTGGACGACTCGTTGGTGCAAGGGGGCCTGGACTTTTCTTCATCATACCGATCTTTGAGATGATGGTGAAGATTGATCTTCGGACCGTGACCTTTGATGTGCCACCGCAGGAAGTCATAACAAAGGACAACGTGACGACGAAGGTCAACGCAGTTGTCTACTACCGTGTGATGGATCCAGAGAAGGCGGTGACACAGGTTGAGCACTATGCGCTTGCAACATCTCAGATGGCGGTGACAACGCTTCGTGGTGTGATCGGGCAGAGTGAGCTTGATGAACTGCTATCTGAGCGAGAGAAGATCAACAAGAAGATACAACACATCGTTGATGAGGCGACCGATCCATGGGGAATCAAGGTCTCTGCTATTGAGATAAAAGATGTTGAGCTTCCAAAGGAGATGCAGCGGGCGATGGCATCACAGGCAGAGGCAGAGCGCAACCGAAGAGCGCGTGTTATAAATGCAGAGGGTGAGTTCCAGGCAGCACAGAAGCTTTCAGAAGCGGCAGAAGTACTGAATAAAACCAAGGGTGGTATGTTTATCAGGACACTTGAGATGATACGAGATGCAACCGAGGAGAAAGCAACAACAGTCGTAATCCCGATACCTGTCAACTGGATGGAAGCTTTTGGAGGAGGGAAGAAAGATTGAAGGTCAAAATAGGATTTCTGGCAGTTCTTGTTGTAGTTGCAATAACATCATGTGGGTGTGTAACTGAGAGCACGCCACCCACCCTAACGCTTGCATCGTTTACAACCGATCAGAATCTTTATCACTCCAAAGATCCGATGGTTGTAACCGTAACACTCAACGCAACCGGTGATATGCAGGACGTTTATCTAAACATCTCAGGAATAATCAACGGGCGTGGCAAGATCATGGTCTATAACGAGACGGTTACGAACCTGACAGCGGGTGTAAACAGGATCATCTTCAAGGAGAGAATGCCAAGCTGTAACAGATGTTCCAAGCTCTCTGAAGGCACATACTACCTCAACCTGACGGTTGTTTACCAGAATACGACTCTAATAAACGCAACAACACCTGGAGCATCGATACCTGTTGAGTTGAGGCAGTAAGGTCTATAATCTCAGATGATGATGGGGACAACAGGTCAAATTCCCCATCATTCATAGAGGGTGGTTAAAATTTGAACACCGATGAAAAGATGCTCTAATTGAAGAATTGGGGGCATCAGGTAATTGGAAGGGCTCAATACATCGCGGAGTATTTTGATATAAGCAAGATTTAACGCATCATTTGTGATGCGTTATGGATAT
>JAOQII010000007.1 GCA_026134025.1 Candidatus Syntropharchaeum sp. | reverse complement strand
TTTCGGTTTTGGTTAAAAAGATTTTTTAGTTGTTTGTTGTGTTTGGTAGGGTTGAGGGTGGGGGGGGTTTTCAAAGTTCTCTATAAAAAGAGATGGTCTGAGTATGAATAATTACGCAAGAGGTCTAATGTATCCCTCTCGTAGCTATGGAAACCTAACGATGCTGGAGGGTGAGGGATACTTAGCCACTAAAATAAATTAGAAATTGTGGATAAATATTTTAAATTGTATAAACTTTAAATTTCTCAAACATAAAAAAAATGTCAATACTTAAATATTAATTCCATTCCATATATTTTATATGAATATAGATAAAGCACTCAACTCATTTAAAGGGGCTTTGAATATCAAGAATCTTTCGAATCCATTTGTAAATCTTGATTCTAAATCCAAGAAAACCAGGAAAAATCTGATAGATACGGATAGGATAAGTCGTATCAGGAAAAACTCACTCAAGAACAAATTTAAGGCACTCGCAGGTGAAGGAGGCGGCAAGAAAAGGAAAAGTAAGAAAGAAAAGAATGAAGACGATCTTGATGATTTTTTTGATCTCAAGGACAGTGGAGAAATGGAAGCAAAAGAAGAGGATGATGATTTTGAGATAGATGATTTTGAGGATGAGGACGAAGGTTTTGATGATGATCTATTAGGTGAGAATGAAAAAAAAGAGAGGGAGGATATCATGGAGGATGATGATTTTGAAGATGATGATTTTGAAGATGATGATTTTGAAGATGATGATTTTGAAGAGGAGGCATCGCCGAAGAAAGTGGGGGGTGGGGGCGATATTGCAGCAATCCTTGACAGGCTTGATGAGCTTGAGACCAAGCTGAGTAAGTCAGATGTGTCGATCTCAATACTCAAGAAAGAGAATGATGAGGTGATAGATAAGTTAAAGAAACTTGATGAGACGACAATACAATTTTTAAGCCTTTATGAAGTTGTATCTGACCAGGTAAATCCATTTGTAGGGGAGACTGGGATGAGTTCTGCTGTGACCGAACGGTTTGACCAGATCGAAGCTCGGATCGGATCGTTGGAGGAGGTCGCCGCGGTGGTCAGGAACATCGAAGCTCGGATCAATAATATACAGGGGCAGGAAGGTGGTGGTGCTCTTGATACGATCACAGAGATGGTCAACAATCTCTCGCAGAAGATAGATCAGATCGAGGGGCGTATCAATGAAGGCGGTTTGAATAGTTCTGAGCTTGATCTTAAGTTCAATAATATATTTCAGCGTTTGACAGAGCTTGGAATGGAAGAGGATAAGATAAAGAGCGAATTGGAGTCATTTAAAGAGGTTATAGAGGAACTTAAGGATCTGAAAACTCAAACACCCACATCAGAAAGTCTCGTGGTTGAAAATGCAGCGACATCGGAAGCGCCACAAAAGCAGGCTAAGACTGGGTTCGAACAGCTCGAACGGATTGAGAATGATCCTGTGAAATCACTCGTTCTCATAAGGTGGGTTGAGTTTCTGCTTGAGCGCGTTGGTAGAAACAACCTCCTTGAGGCGCTGAACTACTACGTCCATATTGGATGGGTCACCAAAGAGCTAAGAAATCAGGCGATGGAGTATGCAGCAGGGATAGACTACTACAAGGACAAAGCGGAGTGGAGGCTTGCTCCCGAGGATCACAAGAAGTCGCTCCTGTTCATCGAGATGATACGTGGCAATGAGGTCGATATGATCACGGTGAACCTCGTAGAGCAGGAGGTATTGAAACTCAAGAACCTGATGGGTGGAGAGTATGGGATTTAGTGTCTCAGTGACATTTGCGATATTTCTCGTGGCTTTTCTGGCGCTCTCAAGTATCCTTGTATCCTCTTACGATTATCGATCAAATTTAATTGATGATGCAAAAGAAATAAGGCAGGAAAGGATGCTAAACGAGCTTCAGACCGATCTTGAGATTGTACAAACGAGCTACAACCCAACTCTGGATATCCTGACGATCGATGTTGATAATAGTGGGAGCATCACGCTTGATACTGATGAGATTGACGTGATAGTTGATGGAAGAATGCAGACAGGTAATATCACATCACTTCTTGTTGATGGAGCAGATACGACTGTTTGGGCTCCGGAAGAGACGCTTGAGATCAAAGTATCAGGTATAGCGTCAGATCCCACGCGAATAAAAGTGATCGCAGGGAATGGCGTATCAGATTGTTACGGGACTTGAGGTGGATGATAATATATGTCTGATGTTGGAGCATCGCATGTTATATTCTTTGCAGCAGCGATGGTTTTGGCAACGCTTGTGGTAGGTGTTATCAGCGTCAACGTCCACTCCATCAGCGATGCATCAATAAGTAGTGGGACGGCACTCTCAAAACAGATAAAGACCGATATCACGATTATAAGTGATTCTAGCCAGATACCTACAAACGGTAGCTACAGGGTTTTCTATGTAAAGAATACAGGTAAAACAAACCTTGATATAAATCAGGTCAATGTATTTGTGGATGGTAAGTACATAACCGATGGCTCAACTGTTCTCAAAGTACTTGATACAGGGGAGACGACATGGCGAGAGGGGGAAGTACTTGAGGTGAACGTCGCAAGTTCGGAGATATCGAGTGGCGACCACAGTCTACGGATTATTACCGAGAATGGGATCTCAGATACGATGGACTTCAGGATATAATTAAAAGAGAGTATTTTGATTTACCCACCTCTATACAATAGACCTGTTGCAAAATAACACCCCATAACGAACGTATCCACTCATCCCACACCGCTCAATCTTAGCCGTAGCGTGTTCTACAAGGACTCTGAACTTTATATAGCAGATTCTCCAGGATTGGCGTCAATTTCTGGATATGTTGGATAGCACTTGAAATAAAGCAGGATGAAAAATAGCTTCTCTGAGACGGTTCTTAAATTTCGTTTTCTACCGCCTCCAGAACTCCTTTCTCTGTCGCCTTGCTCAACTCCGCTCATACCCCTCTGTTCCATTTCTCAACTTCAATCTCCTGACCAAACTTTAGCGTTATGCCATTGAATTCTGACACAGATAGTCCTGTTGTAGCCTTCATCAACCTATCGCCCTTTAAAGCTCTATCAACGCGCTTATCATGCGTGATTATAGTTGGTATATCCAATTATAGTCCCCCGCAAAACTAAATCCACGATGGGATGAATTTTTCTATCCACGACTTAGCAAATGATAAACTCTCTGCAAGCCTACTGAATGTTCTTTCGATTATCCTCCTCAGAGCCTCTATGTTATCCGGCACCGTCCCATTTTTTTCTGTAGAACTCATTTCAAAACATTTATATAAGATCCCCTCAATAACAAACTAACATCATCTGAGGGGATGATATGAAATTTGAGAAATTGACTGACGAGGAATGGGAACTTATCGAACCACTCCTTCCGCCACCTGCCCCGACAGGAAGACCGAGAGCAGATGATAGAAAAACGCTCAACGCCATCCTCTACGTCCTCACAACAGGATGCAAATGGATGGATTTACCCAGAGAGTACGGATCCTATTCTACTGCATGGAGAAGGCTGAAGAGATGGGAAGAAGAGGAAGTATGGGGGAGGATTCTCCAGGCACTGCGAGATAGAGCGCACCAGGCTGGCCTTATCTCCCTTGAGTCTGTTTCGGTCGATAGTAAGACAATCCCAGCCAAAAAAGGGGCGAATATGTGGGTTACAACGGGCACAAGATGATAAAAGGGACGAAGATCCACGTTGCAGTCAGCAAGGAGGGGATGCCATTGAGCATCGAGATAAGTGCTGCAAATGACCAGGACAGCCCTTATTTCATAGACCTGGTCGATAAGATATCGCTAAAAGGTGAGAGAGGAAGACCCAGAACGAGACCGGATGAGGTGAATGCAGATCCTGCCTATGATTCGGATGAGATACGTAGTTACCTCAGGGGGAGAGGTATAAAGTCAAATATTCCTGTTAATAAAAGAAACAGGAAGTTTCCCAAGCGGGGAAGACCAACAAGGCTGGATAAGGATGGTTATATGAGAAACAGGAGTGCAGTGGAGCGATTTAACGCCTGGATCGAGTCATTCAAGAGGATACTGGTGAGGTTCGAGCGGCTGTCAATTTGGCATGTATCAGGATGGTGCTGAGGGTTTTGAAATGAGTTCATTTGCTATCTCGTGGATAGTTCTACAGCACTCAATCACACAGATCTCTTCAAAACTGAAGCCACAAAAAAAGCAACCCCCAAAACCATAACGATCGTTGCACCTGATGCCAGATCAAGGATGTAAGATAGCCATAGACCAGCTACAGTCAGAATCATTCCGATCACAATCGAGAGGAGCATTATATTTTTTATTTTATGGGTGAACTGCCCACTTATTGCTGCTGGAATTGCCAGAAGCGCGATTACAAGGATTACCCCCACGACCCTGATAAGGACAACCACACTCAGGGCAACCATACACAGAAGGAGTATGTATAGCCATTTTGTTGGAATTCCGACGATCTCTGCAAATTCTTCATCAAATGAGATCGCTGAAAACTCCCTGTAGAATAGAAGCACTGTAAGAATAATGATAAGATCCAGAACCACCATTATAGCAAGATCAAAGGTGGGAACCGTTAGAATGCTCCCAAATAGGTAGCTGAAGAGGTCAGGTGCATAACCAGGACTCAGCCCGATGAATATGATCCCAAGTGCCATCCCCATCGTCCATAATATCCCGATGGCTGTATCCTCGCTCACATCTGTCTCCTTACTGATCGTTCCAATACCGATCGCAGCAAGTATGCAAAACGGGATGGCTGTAAGTATGGGGTCTATTCCTATGAGATAGCCAAGACCGATCCCCCCAAATGCTGTATGCGAGATCCCTCCACTTATAAAGACGATTCGGTTTATAACGACATACGTGCCAACGATCCCGCAGGCAACACTCACGAGAATGGCGGCAAGGAGGGCGTTTTGCATAAATTCATACTGAAGAATCTCGATCATCCACTCATCCTCCTCGATTCCTCTATCCGAATGTGGTAAAATAGATATTGCTGTGCATAACCTGCGTATTTTCCAAAATATCTCCAGGCAAATGAGCGAAGCTCATCATACTCGGATCCTGTGAGTGGTTTAGCACGTCCTGTTTTTGGGTATTGAGGGATCTCCTTTTTGAGATATCGCTGATACATCACCCTTCTAACCCAGACATCGATCGGAAACGCCTCCAGCTTATCAAATGCAAACAATGTGATGCAGTCTGCAACCTTGGGACCAACCCCCGCTAATGAGAGCAGCCCCTTGCGCAGTTCTTCATACTCCAAACTTTTGAACGCTTTCAAAAGATCGGGGCTGGCTTTAATTTTCTTTGCGGTTTTCAATACATATTTTGCCCTGTATCCGAGCCCACAGCTTTTCAATTCATCCAGATCAGCCTCTGCAAGTTCTTGTGGCTCTGGGAACGTATAAAACACCTTATCCTCAAAAGTAACTTCATCACCAAATCTTTTAGATAGCTCCAGGATCCGATTTTTGATGGCCGGGATGTTTGTATTTGTTGCACAGATATAGGAGATCAGACACTCCCACGGATTTTGCCTGATAAGTCTCAATCCATGAAATTTCTGAATCGCGCTATTAACCCAACTGTCCTTATCTATCGAAGATAGAATCATCGGTAGATCATCATCCAGGCGTAAGTAGTTTTTTAAGAATTCAGCACAATCTTCTGCGCTGTGGTTGGTGCGAAAAAGTAATCGGTCTCTTTCCTGAGTTATCCTGATGACATTTCCCTCCACAACCCCTTCCCACCATCTATCTATTTTCTCCCATCTAAAGACCTGCCCGCAGCTCAGCGTATGATCCAGGTTAAATGGTCTTGTTTCATCAAGTTTTAGTTCCATTTAATGCGTTTTCAATACTCTGTGTGGCGTTCCGTGAGCGAGTACTTCGATCGGGCATTTGTATATCTCCTCAAGCATTCCAATACCTCCTTCCAGCTTTCCATGATAGAATAGTCTGCGATTCAGGCATGCGATCTCATCGACGTACGTTGATACAACGCTGGTATCATGCGTCACCAGAACAATCGCCATTTTTTTCTTGAGTTCCAGGAGCATTTCATAAAATACTTTTTGCATCTCAGGATCGATGCTTGCTGTCGGTTCATCGAGAAGAAGCAGTTTTGGCTCTCGCACGATCGCCCTTGCCACAAAGACCCGCTGTATCTGTCCGCCCGATAATCTACCGATCTGTCTGTCTTTGAACTCAAGCATACCCACGGTTTCAAGCGCATCGAGTGTGATCTCATGATCCTTCTTTGAATAACGCTTGAATTTCTGTTTATACCTTCCCATCATGACTACATCAAAGACACTTATCGGGAAATTCAGATCAAAGTGTGTATATTGAGGAAGGTAGCCGATCAGTCTCCGACCCTCTCGTGGACTTTCTCCAAAAACTTCGATCTCTCCGCTATCAGGTTTGATCAGTCCAAGAATGACCTTCAATAATGTCGTTTTCCCACCACCGTTTGGTCCGATGATTGCAAGAAAATCGGTCTGTTTTATAGAGAGCGTAACATCTTCAAGGATAGGAATATCATTGTAGTAAACCCATATATTCTTCAAGCCAACGATCTCTTCGGTCATTCCATCTCCAGTGAGAGTGAAGCAGCTACAGATCGCATATTCGCGATATAGTTTTTATCAAGTGGATCTATAAAAACTATTTCTCCACCGATCTCATGGGCGATCGTCTCAGCATGCTGCGTCGCAAATTGCGGTGCCACATAGACATAAGAGAGATTATACCGCTCTGCATTATCGATACAACTTTGCATGACCTGCGGGGTTGGTTCTTTTCCTTCATCCGCGATCGCGATCTGCGTCAGATTATATTCATCAGCAAAGTATCCAAACGAAGGATGGTATATCATGAAAGCTCTGTTTGTAAAACCATCAAGCCTCGCATGAATGTATCCATCAAGATCATCGAGTTCCCGTAGGTATTCATCTTTGTTCGCTGTATAATACGCTGCATTTAAAGGATCTACCTGTATGAGTCCAGCACAAACGTTTTCCACCATTTTTTTAGCGTTGACGGGTGAGTTCCAGATATGCGGATCATCTCCGATCTTCGCGATCCCTTCTGAACAATCGACGACGAGCATCTCAGGGTTCATGGCTGTGATCTTATCCATCCAGTCAAGCTCAAAGTCCACACCAGATCCAACCTTGAAGTATATATCAGCCCCCTCAAGATCCCTTAGCTGTCCAGGTGTCGGCTCATAGGTATGCGGGCTTGCACCAGGTGGAACCATCACCGTTACATCTACATGATCACCCCCAACCGCTTTAACAAACGCTTCCTGCGGAAGAATCGTAACAACAACACCTATCTTGCTATCATCAGGAGATTTTTCTGCTATACATCCTGAAACAAGTGAAACAAGAACGATCCCGATTAATAATAAGATCCATTTTTTCAGCATGATCACCACAGAGAAAGAGGGGTTATCAATATTTAAGGATTCTGTTAATATCTTATATGTGTAGCATTCCCAGAATAATTCTGGAAGAAAGCTCAGAGAAATGGACGATAAAATTCCTTACAGATCCTGGAATTTGCGCATAAGATACTTTTTCAAAAAAAATAAGCAGGTCCCTTTTCAGGACCTTAATTTATCTGGCCGTACTTCTCTGTAGCCTTGACCATCGCCTCGATATTTGCACCAGGCGTCTTCACGAAGAAGTCACATCCAGGAGATACCACATCGATATGCGCCTCTTCAATTATCTTCTTCACCCACGCATCGATCTTGTCCTCATTCTTCTTCTTCTTAAGGAGCGTCATTGTCGGGAGATTTCCGGCAAGCGCAACACCTGTTCCAGTAGCATCAATATCCTCTCTCGCCTTGACTGCGTCGGTCTTCTCATCGATCACGATCATCTTCGCCTTAACCTCTGCACAGTCCTTCATGATCGGACCGGCTGTTCCTGACATCGTAAGAACCTCTGCAGATGATTTCTCGAAGACCTCAGTGATCGGTGCTTTGAAGAGGTCAACAAAGTCCTTTGGCGAGACGTTATCACAACATGCACCATCCTCCCTGAATGCAACCAGATCTGCACCCGCCTCCTTGAAGATATTTGCAAGTTCGATCGGTACCTCCATCACAGCCCGGTAGAACTCCTTCACCTTTTCAGGATCGGTTCTCACCATCATCATGAACTGGATCGTATCAAGGACGTACCCGATCAGTGTGGTGAAGGGGCCCATTGTATAGGCACAGATCGGAACTTCGCCGTAGTACTTCTCATGAAGAATTTCAATGGCTTTTGTGATCACAGGAACCCTTCCCGCATTCGCGATATCCTCTGGGATCACGATATCCGATGGCTCTTTGATCTCAATCCCATCCTTTGTGAAACCAGGTCTCAATACGCCTGGCCAGAGAATCTTACCCTTCTTGAGTTGCTTGTCCCTGAAGTCTATAGCCATCCCAAGTATCTCTGCCTCAACGACTGCATCAAAGGGTACAACCACGCTCTCAAGTCCGTATTTTTCATGCGCCGCTGCACCGAGCGTTGCCATCTTCTCAGGCTCACGATGGGATTCAGGCCACATCGCATCGAACTCTGTCATCAACTCTTCTGTATATGTCCCAACTCCTGGACAGGCACAGGGAATCCTATCAACTTCCCCCTTCTTACCCTCCAAAATTAACTTCATCCTCTCGTATGAATTCATCGTATACACCTTCATCTAATCGCTAAATCAGGTCTTAAAATGTAATCTCCACGCTTACTTATAAGGATTTGGGTTTTTTTATTCATTGTAGTTGTAGTATCCCAAAATAACTTTACAATCCAACAGGATCGCCATGTGAGAAAGCTAACGAAGAGGGAGATACTGAGAATGGTCAAACGAACCCATCAGATAATCAAAGAATTCAGAGAAACAGGCGAAAGTGGAACTTGCGGCAAGGATAAAACACCTTCAAACGAATGGAAAGAGAGAACGGTTTGCTGAGAGGTTGAGAGGAGGGCTGAGAAATCTATTGGAGAGAACGTGTAGATATAAGTTGGGATGCTACATGTACAGATGAAGAGCAGGAGACTTAACTCTTAAATACACCCTGATATTAAGGATGATCGGTGAAGCGTAATGGCAAGGATGTATGCCAGACGGAAGGGAAAGTCAGGTTCAACAAAACCATACCGTAAAGAGATCCCAGAGTGGCTCAATCTAACCTCCCAGGATGTTGAGGAGACGGTAGCACAGCTCTATGCCCAGGGATACTCGACGAGCATGATAGGGATGATATTGAGGGATACGCACGGCATTACCTCGACGCGGCTTGTGACCGGTAAGAAAATCTCAAAAATCCTTGAAGAGCAGGGAACGGCTATAAAAGTACCTGAAGATCTTGAGAATCTCATTATAAAGGCACTTCGTCTCAGGAAACATATGGATAGTAATAAAAAAGATCTTCACAACAAAAGGGCGCTTGGATTGACCGAATCAAAGATACGACGGCTTGTTAAGTACTATCGAAGAGAGCATGTATTACCAGAGGATTGGTCATACAATCCAGAGGCTGCAGAGATGCTGATAACGCGGTAGACCTTTTAGAAAGCTTAACTTATATATTGGCAAAGAATTAATATTCACCTCTATCACCCTCTCATAAGTTTAATCTCACGGCAGCCCGATCATCCCATGCTTTGGACTGAAGAATGTCCCATCACGCAGGAGCCCTTCAACGATCTCCTCTGCCTTCTGCCGCTCAATCCCATCTGATTCTGCCAGATCAAGAACCTCATCAATAGGGGCGTGACCACCATGCTCTTTTATCAAGCCTCTGACGATATCCCGTATGATCTTCGCACGATCTCGGCGTGTTTTCGTTGTTCCAACAGCGATCCAGTCTGCATCCAGTCTGCCAGTCTCTGGATCAACTCCCACCTGCGAGAGACTGTCCTTGACGATCTTGATGATACGTCTCGCATCATCAAGCATCACTGTATCATCAAGCCTCATTCTTGCACTCGCCTCACCCAGTCTCACAAGTGCCTCGAGCTGTCTTGCTGTAACAGGAACAGGTGCATCAGAACCGATCCCCTGAGACCGAAGATCGACATAGAACCGCTTGAACTCATCCCGTGCCTCCTCACTCATCACAGGAAAGATATTTCTCCGTGAGTATGCGATATATTTTCTCAGGAGGTCGGGCGGGATCTCAGGTACATTTGCTTTGAAAAAGTCACCCCCTTCTCCATCACCCTCATTTTTCGCCCTGAGTTCACCTGCATAGTGCGATTCCAGGATATGCTCTGCGATCTGTGTATCGAGAACTTCATCAGGGTCATCTGTGAGTGTGAATATGAGATCGAACCTTGACAGAAGCGTTGGGGACATCTCAATCTGGACTGAGATCGGCTCATAACGGTCAAACCTCCCATACTTCGGGTTTGCCGCACCCAGAAGGGCACACCTTGATTTCAGTGTTGCCAGAATTCCCGCCTTTGCCACAGAAACTGTCTGCTGCTCCATGGCCTCGTGCAGGGCTGATTGATCCTTCTTCTCCATCTTATCAATCTCATCAACTGCTGCAAGACCTTTATCAGCCAGAACAAGTGCTCCCGCCTCAAGCGTCCATTTTCCATCCCCGAACTCATCCCTCACAGCTGTTGCGGTCAAACCTGCGCTCGTTGTACTCTTTCCTGATGTATAAATCCCGCGTGGGGCAATCTTAGAAGCATACCTCAAGAGTTGTGACTTTGCGATTCCTGGATCACCCACAACAAGTGTATGGATATCCCCCCTGATCCTCCCCCCATCAGGAAGGTCTTTTGCGACCCCAGAGAATAACTGGAGTGCCATCGCTTCCTTTATATTTTCATACCCAAATATCGAGGGTGCGATCGAGCGTACAATCTTCTCGTAAACCTTTGGGTCGTCTTTCAACTCTTTTATCTTCTCCTCATCCTCCTTTGTGATCTTGAGTTCCTCAAACTCCTGCTCCTCCATCTCAATCGAAAGCCCATCGAGATATATATCAAAGATTGGCGTTCGGACTCCGGTCTTGCTTCGCCGCTGGTATGACCTCAGGATGCCGTTCATGACTATACGATCACCTGGCATTGTATTTCCTGCTATATCATCCTCGACTTCAATATCAAGCGTCTGTGGCTGCTCACCACCCCTCAAATTCTCTGGATACTCCTGTATCCTGATCTTCTGTGCATCGATATACGCTGAGGCATCCTTCAAGAATCTGAATATCTTACCACTACTCTTGCAACCTTCCTCGTCCGAGCCTTCGCCGCAGGTTCTCGGTTCTCTGAATGTGAGCCCCTGCTGCACAACTTTGTTTATCGTGTGGCATTTCACGCACTCAAAATGGGCAACCCTCACCTTGGGTCTCACATCTGCGACCTTTCTCACAAGTCCATCTACCGCGATGAGCTTATTGATATGGTGCCCCCTGATATCCCTTATCGGGAGTTTTCTGGGAAGTTTTACCACCCTGAAGTGTGCATCAGGCATCTCCCCACCCGTTGAGAGATCGCTCTTCTTTAGGGCTTCATTTGCCAGACGAAGAAGTTCTGTCGGATTCTCGATAAGCTCAGATGCAAGTCCAGGATCAAACCGCTCGATATCCTGAAAATCGACATATAGACTTTTCTTATCGGGATAATACACTGAGAGCTCCCGCACCTCATCGCTGTAATATCTTCTTAAAAACTCCATCCACCGTTCAACGCCCGTGTCATCCATCGTACAACCATCAGATATTATTCTATTTAGGGTTTTACTTCACAAGTTTTAAGTAGGTTCAAGGGGTAGTTTTTTTGATATGGCAATCTCTGAGCGGGTTATACCTGTCAGCATAGAAGAGGAGATGAAGAGTTCCTATATCGATTATGCGATGAGCGTGATCGTGGGGAGGGCGTTACCAGACGTAAGGGATGGTTTAAAGCCCGTGCATCGCAGGATCCTTTATGCAATGTTTGATATGGGTCTGAGTGCAGATAAGGCGTACAGAAAGACCGCAAGGATTGTGGGTGATGTGCTTGGGAAGTATCACCCGCACGGCGATATGTCGATCTACGACGCCCTGGTTCGGATGGTGCAAAGCTTCTCACTCCGTTATCCGCTGATTGATGGACAGGGAAACTTTGGATCAGTGGATGGCGATGCTGCTGCTGCGATGCGTTACACCGAGGCGAGGCTTGCAAAGATCGCTGATTCTATGCTGGAGGACATAAAGAAGGAGACGGTCGATTTTATCCCGAATTTTGATGAAACACTTAAAGAACCAACCATACTCCCTGCAAAACTTCCAAATTTACTGATAAACGGATCTTCTGGAATCGCTGTTGGAATGGCAACCAATATGCCACCTCATAACCTGTCAGAGGTCGTTGACGGGATTTTGATGGTTCTTGATAACCCTGATGTCTCAACACCTGAGATTGCGACAAAGATTCGTGCGCCAGACTTTCCTACTGGTGGAATCATCATGGGAACCGCGGGTGTGCGGACTGCGTATGAGACGGGTAGAGGTAGTATCAAGATCCGTGCGCGGGCAGAGGTTGAAGAGGTGGGAAAACGATCCAGGATCATCGTCTCTGAGATACCATATCAGGTCAACAAGTCGAGGTTGATCGAGAAGATCGCAGGTTTTGTAAGGGATAAAACAATCCAGGGCATCAGCGATCTGAGGGATGAGTCTGACAAAAAAGGTATGCGGATCGTTATCGAGCTTAAAGGTGGCGTAAACCCAGATATCGTCCTCAATCAGCTTTACAGACATACAGAGATGGAGACGAGCTTTGGAATCATAAACCTCGCACTCGTTGATGGTGTGCCAGAGGTTCTCGGGATTAAAAAACTTATCACGCATTACATAACTCACAGGCAGGAGATTATCAGAAGAAGAACCGAATTTGACCTCAAAAAGGCAAAAAACAGGTTTCATATCGTTGAAGGTCTCCTTATCGCACTCGCTGATATAGATCGGGTCATCAAAATCATAAAATCGGCTGAGAATGTTGATGCCGCAAAAAATTCACTTCAGGGGTTTCTAAATCTTTCGGAGATCCAGGCAAAAGAGATCCTCAATATGAGACTCCAGCGTCTGACCGCCCTTGAGCGGCAGAAGCTTGAGGATGAGCATGAGGAGCTAAAAGCGCGAATCGATGAGCTTGAGGGTATTCTTGCAGATGAAGCTAAGATAATCGGGATCATCAGGGAAGAACTTCTCGAACTAAAAGAGAAGTATGGAGATCGTAGAAGGACTGAGATCATGCATGAACCTGGTGAGATAGATCTCGAGGATTTGATCTCTGACGAGCCGATGGTGATCGGGATCACGCACACAGGATACATAAAACGGATGCCCACAGAAGTTTTCAGAAGTCAGGCAAGGGGTGGGAAGGGCGTAATCGGTATGGGAACAAAGGAAGAGGACTGGGTCGAGGATATAATCTCAGCATCGATGCATGATTTTCTGCTTTACTTCACAAATCGTGGAAGGGTTTTCAAGCAGAAGGTCTATGAAATCCCTACAGGAACTCGTCAGACGAGAGGAAAACCGATCATAAACCTTCTAAACCTTGATCAGGATGAACGAGTTGTTGCGATCTCTCGTGCGGCAGACTTTGACGACGAACATTATCTATTCTTTGCAACCCGTAGTGGAATGGTCAAGAAGACCGTGGCATCTGCGTTCAAGAATGTTACAAAGGCTGGAAAGATCGCAATCGGACTTAAAGAGGGTGACGAAGTCGTAGGTGTTAGATTCACAGCTGGAGAAGAGGATATAATTCTTGGATCACGATTCGGGAAAGCTGTGCGGTTCTCAGAATCTGATGTGCGGCCGATGGGAAGAACTGCACGTGGCGTCAGAGGAATCAGGCTCGAAGAGGGTGATAATGTCATAAGCATGGTGGTTTTGCGAGAGGATGAGACACTTCTTACGCTGACAGAGAACGGCTACGGAAAAAGAACGAACTTTGAGAATTATCCAATCCACAAGAGGGGTGGTAAGGGCGTTATAAATATTGTAACGACCGTGCGAAATGGGATGGTAGCCGGGATGATCTCGGTCAAGGATGATGATGAGATCATGATAACAACGCAGAACGGTCTTGTGATACGCCAGCGTGTTACTGATATACGAGTAATAGGCAGAAACACCCAGGGTGTGCGAGTTATGCGATTGGCTGAGGGTAACGGAGATCGCGTCGTTGGAGTTGCGAAGATCGTGGAGTAACCGACTTGAATGGATCATATCTCTACATTTGAGCATAAGAGCAGCTGAAAGGCGAGGAATGCTTGATCGATCTATGTTTATACAGGGATCGTGCTTTTGGAAAAACTCTTGCCAGCCCATCGCTACACCTCCTTCTCGTACCTCTTTACCTTCTCCATTCGCTCCTTCCACTCCTCAACCTCTTCCATCGTAAAAACATCGATCGATCCTCCCTGGACCCCGGAGACACCCCCCATTCGCCCCTCGATCCATCCCTCGATTTCCAGGTAGTATCTCTTGAGTTCATCCAAGACTTCAGGATCAGGGTCCCAGAGATCCCGCTCATAAGCCTCCAGTAGCCTTCTTCCCATCTCCTCAAGTGCATAAGGGTTGTTCTCCTCAAAGAACGCTCGCATATCATCATCAAGGATATATGTCCGGGCTATATCATCGAAGACCCAGTCATCCACCTCATGCGTGGTTGCCTGCCAGCCATAAACCCTTGTAACCTTGCCAGAGATCTCAGACGCCCCCCTGTATCCATGCTCCTTCATCCCCTCGATCCACTTTGGATTTAGAAGCTTTGTCCTCACAACCCGCTTTATCTCATCTTTGAGATCCGTCACCCGTACATCCGAAGGATCTCTCGTATCACCATGGTAAGCCTTAACCTCTTTCCCTGAAAGGGAGCGTGCAGCAACGGTCAATCCTCCATGATATCCGAAGTAGCAGCAGCATCCGAAGAGATCATGCTCATCCGTTGGGTTGGATCTGAAGGAAAGATCAACCGTTTTAAGCTGATTCAAAAGTTCCTCGTGGGATTCCTTACCATCGATTCCTTTTCCATAGGCATAGCCACTCCAGTAAACAAATACATCAGCAAGATCCTCTTCATCTTTCCATGCCGATGCATTGACCGCAAGGTTAACCCCTGCACCGTACGTCCCTGGCTTTGATCCAAATATCCTTGTTGCAGCACGCGACCACTCCTGTCCTGCGTTTGCCTGCGCCAGCGCATGCTTTCTAATAAAATTCAGCTCAGGGGGTTCATCAAGCTCTGAAACCCGTCTTATCGCATCATCGAGAAGTTCGATGATCTGCATGAATGAATCTCTCATTATCCCGCTGATTCTCACAGTAACATCGATCCTCGGTCTTCCAAGCTCATCAAGCGGGATTATTCTGAACCCGTTGACCCTTCCAGATTCATCCCATTCAGGCTCAACGCCTATGAGGTAAAAGATCTGTGAAAGCTCCTCACCATCTGCCCATGTTATATCGGTTGAGAAGAGTATCATCCCGCAGTTTTCAGGAATCCTGCCAGTTTCACGCTCATACTTTTCTATTAAACCTGTTGCAAGCTTTCTCCCAACCCTCCATGCAGCCCTCGTGGGAATTCTTCTCGGATCGAGTGTGTAGAAGTTTCTTCCTGTGGGAAGCACATCCCACCTGCCCCGGGTTGGAAGTCCGGAGGGTCCTGGTTCTATGTAACCTCCGTCAAATCCATGAAGAAGATTCTCGATCTCGTTTTTGCAGCGATCGATCCTTTCTGAGACGTCTTTAACCTGGGGAGCGATCACGTCATCTTTGCCCTCAAGGATACCTGATACAGCCTCCCTGAGACGATCCCGATCATCACCAAAGAGCTTCTTCACATCCTCATCGAAACGTATCATCGATGTTATAAGCTCAACCTTCATTTCCCCCTCGGGAACTTCTCCGAATATGTGAAGCCCCCTGTTTATAAGCGATCCTTTTATCCTCGAGATTGCATCATGTGTTATTTTTACAACCTCTTCAAATGCCATCTCCTCAGAAAATCCGATCTCATCACCGAGATTCGCCTCATCGATCGCCTCAAGTATCAGATGCTCAAGTGCATGCGCCCTTGCATGATCTCCCACCTTTGCAAGCTCATACTCTCCCAGAAGCTGCTCAAGCTCATTTAGCTTTCCGTACGTTCCGCTTGCTGTCATCACAGGAAGCATATAATCTACAAGTGTCGCATACGACCTTCGCTTTGCAACGATACCTTCCGAAGGGTTATCAACCGAGTAGATGTAGAGGTGGGGTAGACTTCCAATCGCGATATCCGGATAACAGCTTCCTGAGAGCCCAACAGACTTTCCTGGCAGAAACTCGATGTTTCCGTGCGTCCCGACGTGAACGATTCCGTCCGCACCCCAGACCCTCTCAAAAAACCTGTATGTCGCAAGATACTGATGTGTTGGTGGAACATCTGGATCATGGAGGATCTTACAGACACTTCCATCACATCTTGCACCATAACATCCCCGCTTTGGCTGGGTGCAAACAAGCACATTCCCAAGATCAAGCCCGGTTATAACGATCCTGCCATCATATACCATCGCATTCCCTGGAGGTGTGCCCCAGCTTTCGATCATCCTCTCCCTAACATCACCTGGGAGTCCATCAAACCATGACCTGTACTCTTCTTCATCAAGAAGGCAAATCGCACCACCTTTCTCAACGATCTCATCAATAGATGTCCACCTGAAGTCTGATATTGCCTTTCTATCCATTATCCGATCTATAAGCTCTCTGCCATCAGCTGGTATGTCTTCTATCGAGTAGCCCTCTTCTTTCATCCTTTTCAGAATCCTTACGACGCTCTCGAGTGTATCGAGGTTTGATCCTCCACCAACGTTTGCCTCAAGCCCTGAACATGGATTGTTATGAAGGATGAATACGATCTTTCGCTCTATTTTTGGTTTTTTCCTGAGATTGACCCACTTCAAAACCCTATCTGCGAGATGAGAAACTCGCTCTTCTATCGGAGAGAAGCGTTCAAATGTCCCTCCTCCTATCTCTTCTCTCACCCTTGAACCTGTAACGAGTGGCTCTATTATCCCCTCAAACTCGGGCATGACAACCGACCATACAAGCTCACCACCAAGCCCATGTTCATCATCCTGCCATTCATCCTCACTTCTATGATATACTATCACACCCTTTATGATCGGGACGTCCATCTCTTCCAGAATACTTCGATCACCAGTGTGTATCAGGAATGAGGATTGGAGATCGATCAGGAGATCTATGATGGGTTTGCCATCTCTCATAAAGTAATCGTTAATGACGTCATGGTTCTCTCTAATTCCAAGCTCCTGGTTTGGAAAGCCCCATGAGAATACCGGAATGACATTGAGACCACGCCCCTCTAAAGTCTTGATGAGCACATCCTCAACTTCAAGATCGTCGATGACAAGATGGGTCTTGTAGAAGATTATTCCAGCAGTTGGATTTCTCCCTATCCGCTCCTCTCCATACCATTCGATATAATCCTCGATCGAGTAGAAAGGAACAGGAGACCTGGGGTGATATATCCCATCCCATGGCGTCTCTGCTGGAGGTTCAACCTCAATATCGATCCCGAAGAACTCCTTTGCGATAAATAAAAGCGCATTCTTTAGATTGTTAACCCCTCCAAGCCGAAGATAGCGATAGATCGTCTCTGCCTGCTCGGGACTCACCTCTGGAGATAGATGAGAGGCAGTATAGCCAAAAGATATGATAAACTTATCCTTAACCTGGGATAGAATCTCATCGAGCGTCCCGTCGAAGCCTGAGTGCAATACAAGGATTACATCAGCTTCATTCTCAAGGTAATCGAGAAACTCACCCCGCTTTCTCGCATCCTCAAGATCCTTCAGAGATTTGAGGTTCATCTCAAGAAAGTCAAGCTCACGTGCAGCCTCTGCCATTGTTGCGATGTACCCGCTCCACATGATGCATCCAATCTTCATGATACACGACCACCCATCGAGTAGATCTCTGTCAGAAGTTCCTGCTCAGATGAGACAATATCGTGGACTTCCCTCCCTGAAAGGCGATCAAGCGAAAAATACCGTCCTCCTGCATGATCTGCGATCTCTTTACAGTACCCAAGCTGCATCTTCACAAACGAATTACCGGTGGATTCGGTATCAAGAATAACCACATGAATACCGGAAGATCTTGCTTCTTCTGCAATCGCAACGAGTTCTTCTCTTATCCTCTCAGATCTACCTTCCACGATTGGAACATTTGCCCTGCCATCCGAGATTAAGACCATCATCGAGATCGTCTCTTCATTCTTTCGCTTCTCACCAAGAAGGAGGTTCAGGCCCCTCATGAGTCCTGCACCAAGTGGTGTCCTCCCACCGGTTGGAAGCGTTCTGAGCCTTTCAAATGCAAGATCGACACTTGAAGAGAGTGGAAGTAGCACATCTGCACCATCGCCTTTGAACGCAACCATTCCAACCCTATCTCGTTTTTGATAAGAATCCATGAGAAGCGACATGATGGCACCCTTGGCACTCTCCATCCGATTTGAGGCGCCCATCGAGCCAGAGGCATCTACCACAAAGAGGGTTGCGGTTGAGACCTTCCCGACCCTGATCTTTTCCCTGATATCCTGATTTTTGAGGATGATGGCATTTTTGCCAATGGCGCTGACACCACGATCCTTCTGGTATGGTGCAGCAGCGCGGATCGTTGCGTCTATAGCGATATCGGTGGGCTTTCCCCGTGGCATGGTGTGGCGAGCATAACGACCACGATTGAAACGCGCAAGCGATGGAATCCGTCTGCCAGATGTCTTTCTGCGATATAGCCTGTCCTGCCTCTCTTTTGGTCGCACGCTGCTAATATCGATTGGATCCCCTATCTCAAAGACTGACTCAGACTGCTCCATCTCTGATCTCTCATCCCCATCATCAGGTGGATTTTGCGGCTCCTGTTGCTGGTTGTGCTCGCGATCCTGCTTATGTTCATCCTGATCCTTCTTCTCTCTGCTCTCCTGCTTTTTTTCTTCATTTTCATTCTGCTCCTTCATCATATCATCGAGCTTCTCGGTATCAAGCTGTGGCGGCTCAAAGGGACGCTTTCGCATTCTGTGTGGCAGTGCAAGTTCCATCGCCTCTTTTATATCATCGAGCGTGACCTCCTGACGATCATCGAACGCTGCAATCGTCTTTGCGGTTCGGGTTATCACAATCTCGGCACGATGTGTCTTTACACCAAGCTCGATGCACATCCTGGCAGTTGTTCTGAGAAGGTCATCAGAGATTTTAACCTCAGGAAGGCGCGACTTTGCTGAAACGATTCTCTCGCTCAGCTCAAGCTGCTGATCCTTAAATTTTGCTATGCATTCATCTGTATCGGTTTCAAAGCTTTCTGCAATCTTTACAATCTCAACGCGTGAATCAGCATCATCCAGGCTCTCAACATTAACCTGCAATCCGAACCGATCAAGGAGCTGTGGTCTGAGCTCACCTTCTTCAGGGTTCATCGTTCCGACCAGGATAAATCTGGACGGGTGAGCCACAGAGACCCCTTCTCGCTCGACGAGGTTAACACCCATCGCGGCTGCATCCAGAAGAACATCAGCGACGTGATCATCCAGAAGGTTCACCTCATCGATGTAGAGGATTCCACGATTTGCGGCTGCCAGTATTCCAGGCTCAAGTGCCCGTATCCCCTCCTTGATCGCTTTCTCTATGTTAAGCGTGCCAACAACCCTATCTTCGGTTGCGCCAAGCGGAAGATCTATGACACGGGCTCTTCTCTTTATGCTTTCAAGTTTTTCACCCCCCTTCATACGCCCATAGCAGATATCACACATCTCTTTCACGTCTCTGGGATTACAGTTAAAAGAACAGCCGTTTACGACCTCGATCTCAGGAAGCAGTTCTGCAAGCGCCCGTACTGCCGTGGATTTAGCAGTTCCCTTCTCGCCCCTGATCAGGACACCACCGATCTTTGGATTGATGGCGTTCAGGATCAGTGCTTTCTTCATCTTCTCCTGCCCCACGATCGCGGTGAAAGGAAGTATCTTTCTTTCTATATGGTGCATTCCAATCATCTCCTTATCTGTACAGTTCGTATCACAATGTCGCTCTCCTGAAGAGATAACTACAGATCGTAAGTACGATCACAGCCCCCACTGCAAGCATCACAATCTCCCCTATCACTGGATCGCTTCCACTCAGGAGCGCTCTCGCGTTATCGATAGCATAGCTTACCGGATTCACCGATGCCACCATCTGGAGCCAGTCTGGCATCTTATCATAGGGCATCAGAGCTGTGCTTGTGAAAAATAGGGGCATACTGATCATGCTGTTTATCGCAGCATATCCATCGTGGTCATCAACCGCAAGTGCGATGGTTGTTGCAATCGAGGCAAAGAGTATTCCAAAGAGGAAGAGGACAACGTATGTTAAGAGAACGCTCTTCAGGCTGTAGATGGTAATTCCAAGTAAGACTGCGACACAAAATATCACAGTTGCCTGTATCATGCCCCGAAATGTTATAAACAGGATCGTGCCAAAGAGATAACTCTCTCTCGGTGGAGGCATGGCAAAAAACTTATTCAGAAATCCCAGTACTTTATCAAATATTACGAGGTTTCCGCTCTGGAGGGCTGCGAAGAGTACACTCATCACCATGATACCGGGAGTGAGATACTCAAGATAATTATCAGTGAATGTCACAGGGAGTGTAAGCCCAACAAATATGAGCCATGCCGCAGGGGTCACCAGATGTGAGAATACCGTCACCTTTCCGCGGATCCATTTAACGAGATCTCTCTCAAAATAGTACCATGTTGCATTCATCGCCGTCGCCTCAGCATCGTTCTAAATTTATAGCCATCAAAGACACTCTCTTCTTCGGGTGTTGTGACTCGATCTATGAAGACATCGTTCAGCGACGTTTTCTCGCCCTCCATCTCACTCTTCAGCCGTTCTGGTGTGTCAAGGGCAACGATACGCCCGTGATCGATGATCGCCACGGTATCACAGTACTCGTCTGCTTCCTCCATGTAATGGGTTGTCATAAAAATCACGATGCCCTGCTCCTGCAACGATAATATATGCCTCCAGATCTTCGTTCTCGCTGCAACATCAAGACCAAGCGTGGGTTCATCGAGAAAAAGTACCTCTGGTTCATGTACCAGTGCCTGCGCAAGCTCCAGTCTCCGCCTCATCCCACCAGAATATGTCCTCACCAGATCATCAGAACGTGCGGTCAGTTCCATCAGTTCGAGCACCTCATCCACCTTTCTGGATCTATCAGCGATACCATAGAGCTTTGCGTAGAGGAGTGCGTTCTCCCTGCCTGTCAACTTGATATCAAGTGCCATCTCCTGAGGCACATAGCTGATCACTTCCCTCACTTTTTTTGGCTCTCTTGCAAGATCATACCCACAGATAGTGGCATTACCCCCTGTCGGCTTCAGAAGCGTTGATAATATTCGTACAATTGTGCTTTTTCCAGCCCCATTTGGACCCAGGAGTCCAAATATTCCATTCTCAACGTGCAGACTGACGTGATCGACCGCACAAAGATTCCCGAAGTATTTGGTCAAGTCATTGACTTCGATCATATTGATATAAAGATAAAAGGAAAGCACTCAGCTTTCCTGTGGTGGATAGACGAACACTCCATTATCGACAAGGCTCTCATCAAGCCCCTGGAACTCTGTTAGGTACTCTCGATGAGCCGTTTCTGGATCCAGATCGGTGAAGAGATCAGGGTAGAACCACTTTGCCATGTATCCGATACCTATGAAGTGCCTCACACCACCGAGAATCGGGTTTGCGATTATGTAGACCGTTTGATTCTGCACTGCGGTGACGTTTGCAAGCTCAGGCCGAGCCATGATCTCATCCCATATCTCTGAAAGCTCACTTACGTCACTCGTGTCATAACCCCCCTCATCCTTTGCGGCTCTGATGATAATCTCAGGATCCCGCTCCACGACCTCTTCCTGATCCACGTCGGGATAACCGCTAAGATCGTCAAAGATATTCTTACCTCCGGCATACACGACCTTCTCGTGCCATCCAGATCCACTACCTGCGGTGTGATATGGCCTCCACGCCTCAAAGTAGACCTCTGGCCGTTCATTCTCTGGGATATCCTTGACCCTATCCCTGATCGTTTCCATGTAACCATCGTAAAATCTGATGAAGTTATCGGCATCACTCACATGATTGAGAATGTATCCAAGCTCTGCCACTTCACGTACATAGCTTTCTGGCTTGTAGCAGTCGAGACGAACCACTGTAATCGCTGGATCGAGTTCCTCAAGCTTATTCTGAATCTCATCACAGTAGCTCACAGAGCACGTCCCGTAGAGGAATACGAGATCCGGGTTGCAGCTTACCACACCTTCATAGTCTGGTGACCATACTGACCCTACATTTGGGTAGTCGGCAAACTCAGGGAAGAAGATCCCATCCTTAATCGTGTATTTACCAACGCCGACTATTTTTTCAGTTGCTCTGAGTGATCGCATCGTCTCAACCGTCTCAGAATTGAATACGACGATCCTCTCGATGGGCCTGGGTATCGTAACAGTCCTCCCAGCAGAATCAAGAACCGTTAACTCCTTCTCTCTTCCAAGTATAACAAGCTCGGTCTGGATTATATCAAGCACATTCACATTCCCATCATACTTTGCATCTGCTAAATCCACCTCATCCTCGAGCCAGCAGATCATACGCGCGATCTTTGTGACATCCCGCATATCGATTGTATCATCCTGGTTTGCATTGCCATAGATGCCCAATGTGAAGTCATCTGATGCCGATACTGGCACAATGCTCAGAAGCGTAACAGACGCAAGGGCCATCAAAGTTGCCATCGCTAAACTACCAATCTTATTCAGATTCATTCAGTAATTCCTCCATTCCTCTTAAGGTTAAAATAGAATCAGGTTCTTGATTAATAAAGTTTTTGATATTAGTAATATTAGATAAGATCAAAAATTGTTCAGTAAAACTACCTTTTTTCAAGATCAGTATTTTATCCGTCTGTTTTCTTCCACCAGATCATCGCAGACTTTATTTCATTCTTCAAGTAGAACGCACCGTCTTCTTCAACCAGATTCGCTGAGAGATAGGCTCCTATCACTTCCTCTGCTTCTGGCGTTGATACACCAAGATTCTCCTTCCATTCCTCCACTGCCTCATTTAGGCTTGAAAATCGCTCTTTGAACTCGGTCTTTGAGATCTCAACGTTTGCATAGATCCCCATCTCATAGAGGATATTGTAGAGATAGATGTAATCAGGCCTTGCTCGAAATTCCTCACCGTACAGCCTTGGCCAGAGTTCACTGTAGCCCTTCATACGACCTCCTGCAAAGTCAAATAGATAAACAGATCGTCTTGCAACCCTGTTCATCTTCGAGAGCGCTTCTTCCATATCCAGCATCGCGAGCGAGTAGGATGCTATCACAAGATCGTGCTCATCAAGATCGACTCCAGGGACAATATCCTCCCATCTCTTGTTTATGCAGGTTATATTTTTCAATCCCTCACTTCTTGCATTCTCCTTCAGACAGGTAAGCATCCCACTGGAGGGCTCTACGACCGTTACATGTTTCACCCGCTTTGCAAGTGGAATCGTTAGCGTGCCAGGTCCTGCACCAATATCAAGTACAGTGTACGCTGGATCGATATCTAACTTCGACATCATCTCCATCGAACGATTATTACGTTTCACCGCTTCGTTATATCGCCTGGCTCTTCTGTTCCAGAACGCTGTCATATTCTCACGACACGTTCTCAATGAACTATTCTCCATCGCTTCCATCCAGCGTTTGTTCCAGTCTATGGCTCTGATCATACCACCTCCTTTCCTGACACAAGCAGCTTTGTATAAGGGTGCTTTGCATCATTGAATATATCCTCCACATCCCCCATCTCAACGATCTTACCACCATACATCACCGCGATCCTGTCGCTCATATACCGCACAACCTCAAGATCATGCGATATAAAAAGAAGTGTCAGGTTAAGCTCACGTTTTAGATCCTGTATCAGATTCAAGATCTGTGCCTGAACAGAGACATCTAAAGCGGAAGTAGGCTCATCTGCAACGATAAAATCAGGATTTAAAGCGAGTACCCTTGCAAGAACGACCCTCTGATTCTGTCCACCGCTCAACTGGTGTGGATAGCGGTTTGCATGCTCAGGACTCAATCCTACCCTTTCTATAAGTTCCTGAACCTTTCCCTCAATCTCACATTTTTCCACCCTCTGAAGCTTCAATGGCTCTGCAATACTTTCTCTTATCTTCATTCTGGGATTCAGCGATGCATCGGGATCCTGAAAGATCATCTGCATCCTGGGTCTGAAAGTTCTAAGCTCTTTCTTATTCAGTTTTAGTATATCTATACCATCGAAGAGGACTTTTCCAGCGGTTGGCTCAATGAGCCGCAGGATGGATCTCCCGAGCGTTGTTTTACCACATCCACTCTCTCCCACAAGCCCGAGCGTCTCACCCCTCTTTATACTGAAATTTACATCATCCACGGCTTTTGTGTAACGCTTTCTTAATATTCCTGAAGAAAAATACTTGCTGAGGCCTTTAACTTCAAGCATACAGGAAACACCTCACAGCACGTCCATCCTCTAATTTAACCATCTCAGGATGCTTTTCCCTGCATATCTCCATCGCATAATCACATCTCGGGTGAAACCTGCATCCCTGTGGCGTATCGATAAGCGACGGACTGATTCCTCTTATCGGTTTTAGACCTCTTTCTGGAAGAGAGTTCAGTAGTCCTTCTGAGTAAGGGTGCAGCGGCTCACTGAATATAGAATCTACACTGGCATGTTCAAGAAGCTCTCCTGCATACATCACAGCAATATTATCACAGATCTCTGCTGCAGCCCCGAGATCGTGTGTTATGAATAGCATCGATCTTTTAGCTGTCACTTCCTTCATAAGCCTGATTATCTCTCTCTTAACCGTCACATCCAGCCCCTTCGTCGGCTCATCTGCGATGATAAGCTCAGGATCGGATGCAAGTGCCATCGCGATCATCACCCGTTCCTGCATCCCACCGCTTAGCTGATGAGGATATGAATCGACCGATTTTTCAGGATCTGGAATCCTCACATCACGCAGCATCTCGATGACACGCTTTCTTGCAGCTTTTTTATCCAGTCCCTGATGGAGTCTGATCGTCTCTGCGATCTGTTCACCAACCCTTATGACTGGATTCAAAGAGGTCATCGGGTTCTGGAGCACCATTGCGATCTCACCTCCCCTGATCTTTCGCATCTCATCATCGCTCAAGGAGAGAAGATCTCTGTCTTTGTAGATGATCTCACCATCTGTTAGCGTGGTGGACTGGATCAATCGCATGATCGACATGCCAAGAACCGTCTTTCCACACCCCGTCTCTCCGATAAGCCCCAGTATCTCTTCCCTTTTTATATTTAGATCAACCCCATCCACCGCTTTCACGATGCCGTCATCGGTTGGGAAGTAGACCCTGAGAGCTTTGATTTTAAGGAGATTCATACTATCTCTCTCCTCAACCTTGGATTTAATATCTCTTCAAGTGCAAAACCAACAAATACAAGTGCAAGTATCACAACAACGATGCAGAGACCTGGAGGCAGCATCCACCATTTCCATACCTCTGATATGAAGATTGTCGGATACTCGAACGCGTAGTGGAGCATCATCCCCCAGCTCTTTGAGGTTGGATCACCAAGGCCCAGGAAACTCAAACCCGCCTCTGCAAGTATCACATGCCGTGCCTCCATCACAAACTGGACAACAACCAGTGGAAAGATATTTGGAAGAATGTGACGCCCCAGAATATAAAGATCTCCCGCACCCATCATCCTTTCAGAATCGATATATGGTCGGGTTCGAAGCGTTAAAACCTCTGATCGTATGATACGTGTCGTGATGGGCCATCCAAATAAGACAAATATAATAATAAGATTCCAGATGCTCGTTGGCATAAATACCGCAAGTATGATGATCAGTGGGAGCCTTGGCAGCGCAAGGAAGAGATCCACGACCCGCATCACAAAAAACCCGAAACGCTCATAGTAGCCCGAAAAAAGGCCAGATAAAGTCCCGATGAACGTTGCTATGATGGATGTCGTGAAGGCGATAAATAGTGAGATTCTGCTGGCATAGATCAGTTCGCTCCAGATATCCTGACCTATGTCATTTGTTCCAAGTACGTGCTGAGAATCAGGAGGTGCCATCGGCTCAAACATCTCACACGGATCATAGGGTGCGAGAAATGGCGCAAAGATCGCGGTCAGGATAAAAACACTCAGGATACCAAGTCCTGTAACGCCTATTCGGTTTTTACAAAAAACATTCCCGGATTTGAGAGCTCCCCTCATCCATGTTTCACCCTTGGATCCAGATATAAATAGGTCATATCCGCAATAAAATTTGCAGCAATTATTATCAGAGTTATGATCAGGAATGCACCCTGCAGGAGCGGATAGTCAGAGAAAGAGACCGCATCATAGAGTAACTTCCCAATACCAGGATACGCAAAGACGGTCTCAACAAATATCGCCCCGGATATCATAAAACCCATCCGAATAGCGATGACCGTGGTGATTGGAAGCAGAGCATTCTTTATCGCATGATCCTTGAGTATTGCCCACTCTGTGAGTCCTTTCGCCCTTGCGGTCACGATATAGTCTTCTCCAAGTACACCAAGCATCGAGTTTCGCATCAGGAGATAGGGTCCATCGATCGAGGTTAAAACAAGGGTTGATGCCGGGAGAATCAGGTGATACAGAACATCCTTGAACGCATCAAAAGTGCTTGAATACTCCATAAACGGTGTGGTTGCACCAAATATTGGAAAGATGTCAAGCTTTACCCCGAACAGAATGATAAAGAGCATCGCGAGGAAGAATGAGGGAAATGAACCGATAGATAAGACCGATACAAGAAGGCCAAGATCGCCTCTCTCACCCCTCTTCCATGCCGATACCGCTCCGAGAAAGATTCCCAGAATCATATAGATCAGTGTGGACGTTCCAACAAGAAGCAAAGTCCACTTCAATCGCTCAAAGATCACCTCAGCAACCGGGGCGTTGTAGTATATCGACCACCCGAGATCGCATTTCAGAATATCCTTCAGGTAGTCTGTATATTGTTCAGATATGGGTTTGTCAAGCCCGTAGTATGAGCGAATCTCTTCTTTTATATCCTCATCCATGATCACCGGCATCCCTGTCGTTGGATCATCTGTCAGGGAGGTTATCGGATCGCCCGGCATCATCCTTGGAAGCGCAAAATTGATTGAGATGGCTACAAAGATGATAAGAATATACGCGGTGATCTTTGTCAGGTGGTGCATCGTTATTATCCTGAAAAAATGAAGAAAAGGGTTTTATTTACCCTCTCCTGAAGCTATACCCTTCCAAGTATGATAAGCTCTGTATAGATTATATCGAGCACATTAAGCTTATCATCACGGTTCGCATCTGCAGCGTCTGTCTCTGGATCGAGCCAGCAGATCATCCGTGCGATCTTTGTCACATCCCGCATATCGATATCACCGTCCTCGTTTGCATCGCCGAACCTTGCAAAGAATATGAGCTTGTTCATCTCAATCGGTATGCCTGTTGCGACGCCATTCAGTGTATAGAACCACCTGTCAAGCTTATCCGGATTGTAAACAGACCATATCAACGGATGGTAGAGCGTGTAGACAGGTAAATCATTTGCGATCGTTTTCTGCAGTTGATTCACAAGATCCTTTCGCTTTGCATGGTTCATCTCAGTCTCCTGCTCCAGAAAGATCGAATCGTAAGTGTCGTTATGATACGTATCCCCCGGCCAGTTTGGTGTCTCCAGCAGGTTTGGATTTGCGATCCCTCCATGTCCTGATACCGCAATGTAGAAGTTACCCTCCTTGAGGATTGCATCAAGCGTCTTTGTACTCATCGCCTTGACGGTCGTCTTTATCCCGATCGCTTCAAGCTGCTCCTGTATAAGTTCTGCCTCACGTGCGAACCTGTCTCCTGTCAAAAGCTCAAACTCAAGATCTTCACCAGATGGATACTCCCTTATACCATCACCATCTGTATCTATGAACCCAAGATCATCGAGGAGTTGATTTGCCACTGCATCATTCTTCGCATAATCCGGAAGGCCTGGCATATACCAGCTTGAGTCCGGATGAAGTATACCTGTGTTTGCAACTATCGCGCCACCGTGCACAACCTGATCGATGATTTCACCCCTGTCTATCCCGTATGCAATTGCTCTTCTGAAATCCGGTATATTTGTCGGGTACTTCTCGCAGTTGAAGATCGTCTTCAGCACCCAGAAGCTTGGACCAGATATCACCTCAAAGTTTGGATCGGCTTCAAACGTCTCAACCGCATCGATCTCACTACCCCAGAAGCTCGCCTCATCGATCTCCCCGGCGCTTAGTGCAAGTGCGGGATCACCCACCTCAAGGAGAATCAGCTCATCAACGAGGGGCACTCCCTTGAAGTAGTCCTCATTTGCCTCATAGAGATAGTAACCTTCAGCCTTGTTGTACTCAGCAAGCTTGAAAGGTCCACTTCCGATAACCGCTTCCGGATCTGTGAATCTGGTTGGATCTGAAACATCCTTCCAGATGTGCTCCGGAATTATCGGGATGCAGCCAGCAAAGTCGGTCAAGAAGGATGGCAACGGATCTGTTAAGGTTACAACAACCGTTCGATCATTGGGAGCCTCCACATGATCCATATAGTTCAGGACGCTGAACCATTTGAAGAGAGGGCTTCCACTATGATCCTTGATATACTCGTATGTGAACTTCACATCATCTGCCGTTAGCGGCTCGCCATCATGCCACCTCACATCATCCTCGAGATACAGCGTCCATTTTGTACCGCCATTCTCAGACTTCCAGCTCTTTGCAAGCCACGGTATTATCTCCTCATCATCCTTCCATGTCAAGGTATCGAAGATGAGGCTCATCCTGATGTACCCCGGACCTCTTGAATAGAATGTGAAGGGGGATGGGTAACCGTAATCTCCTCCTTCGATCTTCAAGACCTTCTTATCTTCTGCTGCTGCCGGCATCCCTGCAAACCCACTTGCAAGAAGTGCTGCCAGCATCAGAAAGACCAGCAATTTTCTCATTCTTTACAGCCTCCTTATCTTATAGACATCTCGGCATAACGCCGCTCCTCTCCGATTTGCCTGGGATATGTGTACTGCATTCCATCCTTTCCAAGCATCATTGAGAGCGGTCTCGCCTTCTCAAGGTCGATAGCACCATCTGCTGTGAGGTACTGATCATCCACCTCGAGATACACCACCTTTCCGATGATGATCGCATACTTTCCCTCTTCAACCACTTCCTTTTCCAGAACACACTCCATCCATCCGATGCATTCTGCGATAGATGGGGCTTTAACCTTCTCTGATTCTCTGACCGTAAGTTTAGCCTCCTCAAACTCATCCACATCTTTTGGATAATTCTTTGAGCAGATCATAACCGCATCCACAAGATCGATAGATGGGATATTGATCACAAACTCCTCTGTCGCACGGATATTCTCAAGCGTGTCTCGCCTGAACCACGATGCAAAAGCGATAAGATCCAGGGGTCTTAAGATCGGCATCACATTCCCGTAAGGTGCGATGTTTCGAACGCCCGATCTATCAACGGTCGAGATCAGAACCACCGGTAAGGGAAGCAGTCTTCCTCGCTGGGAAGGATCCAGGATCATACATTATCACCGCGTGTTTCCATACTTAGCTTATCCACGAGCGATTCAATCTCATCCAGTCGCATATCAAGCTCTCTTCCCTCAAGGGAGGCTTTGAAGATCTCGCGGTTTGATGGAATCTCTCCTGCAACTCTCTCTTGATTCAATGATTCGAGCATTATGCTCCTGCTCTCATCGTCAATTTTGTTGAGAATGAAATAGACAGGTCTTTTGATACTGACCGCTAACTCCTCTATCTTTAGAGAGAGCCTGAGCGATTCATAGGATGGATCCACAACAACGATGATCAGGTCACACCCATCCTCCACACCCCTCCCAAAATGCTCGATCCCGGCATCGGTGTCAACGATCACAACCTCATCGTCTTTAAGCTCAAGATTTTTGAGAAACTCACGCGAGAGTGCACCCATCGGGCAGGCACATCCCTCACCAAAGTCATGGATCTTACCGATCGCCAGCAACTTTACCCCGTCCTTTGTATGGATGTAATCATCAGGTATGGAATCAACTTCCCACTTCTGATCAAAGACGTTGACCGCTTCACCCCTACGGAACGCTTCCATCAGCCTCTCGGTCATCGCCTGCTTTCCACCAAAGCGGTTCATGAAGTCAGGGGGGAGTTCCATCCCAAGCTGTCTATGCAGTCCGAAGTTTGACTCATCCGTATCGATCACAAGAACCTTTCTCCCCCTTTTTGCCATCGATCTTGCAAGAAGCGCTGATACGGTGCTCTTTCCACTGCCGCCCTTACCGCATATCAGGATCTTCATGATTATACCTCTGTTCCTCTTAAGATTGTGATTGAATTGGATTCTTAATTAATAAACTTTTTGTTTTAGTATTACCAAATGCTACTATTCAATCTATTCTATCACTTCCTGCTTCAACCTTGGATCCATCACATCCCTCAGCCCGTCTCCAAGGAAGTTGAAAGCAAGAACCGTTATCATTATTGCAAGCCCTGGGAAGATCATGATATGCGGTGCACTTCGCATGAAGAGGCGCCCGTCATTTAACATCGCCCCCCATTCTGGCGTTGGTGGCTGTACACCCAATCCTAAGAAGCTCAAGCCCGCTGCTGTGAGTATGATGTAGCCAACCCCGAGCGTTGCCATCACGATAAGCGGTGAGAGGGTGTTTGGAAGGACGTGACGGGTAAGAAGATAAATATCCCCTGCACCAAGTCCTCTTGCAGCCTCTACAAACATCTGATCTTTTATAGAAAGTATAGAACCCCTCACAACCCTCGCATAGCTTGTCCACTCCACAACGATGAGTGCGATCATTAAATTGGTCAGACTGGGGCCAAGAGCGCCGGCTATAGCCAGTGCAAGAAACATACTCGGAAACGCCAGAAATCCATCGACGATGCGCATGATCAGATCATCGATTATCCCACCATAGTAGCCTGCAATCGTACCAAGAAGAAGCCCGAGAAGAAGCGATGCACCTATCACAAGAACACCAACAGAAAGCGAGATCCTTGTACCATAGATGATTCTGCTTAAGATACACCTGCCAAGATGATCGGTTCCAAGCGGATACTCTGATGATGGTGAACTCAACCTATCTTTCAGATGTGTCTCTGTTGGATCGTGGGGTGCGATAAAACCTGCAAATACGGCTACAAAGATTAGAAAGACGATTACAGCAGTTCCAAAGAGGATGCCTGGATTCCTAATCACCTGCCTCATATCTTATCCTCGGATTTATGTATGTGTATAATATATCGACAATAAAATTTACAGTAAGAAATATGATCGCAACAAAGAGAATCGAGCCCTGTATCATCGGATAATCTCGCTGGTATATTGAGGATACAACAAGTCTTCCGATTCCAGGCCAGGCGAATATCACCTCAATGATCGGAGATCCATTCAGGAGAAATCCAGCGTTCAAACCTATCATGGTTACAACCGGAATTAACGCATTTTTTAACGCATGTTTTCCAATAACAACCCTCTCGTGCAACCCTTTTGCCCTGGCAGTTATTATGTAATCCTGTTCCAGTGCCTCAAACATGCTTGATCGCATCAATCTCATCGTAACCGCGGCAGAGCTTGTTCCAAGTGTAACTGCAGGCAGGATTATATGTTTAAGATCTCCTCCATCGCCATATCCTGCAACCGGAAACCAGCCAAGATATATGGAGAATATCAGAATAAGGAGAAAGCCCTGCCAGAAATTCGGGATAGAGACACCAATAAGTGCTGTCAACCTGCTAAGATCGTCTATTATCGTGTTATGCTTCATCGCGGCGAGGATACCGAATGGAATTGCGATAAGAAGTGCTATCACCATACTCACCGCTGCAAGCTTCAGGGTGGAGAGAAAACTACCAAAAACCGTATCGGCTACAGGTTGATCTGTCATATAGGAATATCCAAGGTCTCCATGCAGAACATCATTTAGCCATCTCAGGTATTGGATATAGAAAGGTTGATCAAGCCCCATCCTGACCCTGAACTCCTCGACAGCTTTCGGATCTGCTCCCCCTCCCGGACCTGTTAGAAGTATCTCTGCAGGATCCCCAGGAGTTATGTATATCAGGGAGAAGCTGATGATAGATACTAAAAACAGGGTAGGAAGAAGGAGCAGGACTCTTCTAAGTATATACCACAGCATCTAACACCTTATTTTTTCACCTGTTAAAATAAAATTTGGTTCTTTATGTATTATCTTTCGAGACAGCGATCCACAGTTCATATAAAATTCCTGCACCTCGCTCAGGGGTTTGAGTGATACATTTGTAAGTCCAGCCTCATTGAAGAGGGTGTAAAGTTCGTGAGGCTTCACACCGCTGTAAAACGGCAGTCTATCTTTTATCGGGTTATAGTACCGTTTAAATCTCCATGGATTTCTCCGTTCAGTAACGATTGCGAGAAGGGTTGAGAGGTTGCGGCGAAGCCACCTATTTATGGCGGGATCAAACCAGACCCCATCGATTAAAACAACCTTACCACCTGGCTTTAATACACGGTTCCATTCGTCCACCGCTCTTTCCGGATGCGGTAACGTCCAGAGGAGGTATTTACTCACAACAAGGTCAAAGTCTTCATCCTGAAACGGAAGGTTCTCTGCATCAGCCAGGCAGAAATCTATCATTAAATTTCTTGTTCTGGCATTGTATCTCGCTTTCTCAAGCATGCCTTCCGAGATATCAAGACCTGTCACCTCATGCCCTAACTCTGCGAGGATCAGTGCCAGAAAACCAGGACCTGTTCCGAGATCGAGGATCTTCAGATGCTCACCACCATTCAAGACATCTTTAAGTGCACCCACCCAGATCGAATGCTCATCTGCCCGAAGCTTATTTAAACCGTTGTGGTATGTATGGCTTCTTTTATCCCAGTAGTCTGCAATAACGCCTTTTACATCCATAAGAACACCAGATTGAAGATTAAATAAAAATGGTAAAGCAAAACAGCTCTGCATAAAGCCATTTTGCTCTGATCAAACCATTTCTTCTATTTTCCAATGTACATATCTTTTGTCAGGAAAGATATCTCGTTCGGGAATATCTCATAGCCGATTACCCGTGTATTCTCTCCTACAAGTTCGTTCTGATAGAATACAAAGATCTCTGGCGAGTCCTCGAGTATCTGCTCCTGTACATTGGCATAGTACTCATATCGATCGTCCTCGTTCATCGTTCTCCGTCCAAGCTCTATCCAGTTATCCACATCAGGGTTTGAATAACCTGTCCATCCCGCATACTTTCCTGTTGACTCAAAGTGGTACGAGAGGAAGTAGTCCGGATCTCCTGTCGGGGCGGTACCCCATGCATAGAGCGCAAGATCGAAGTTACCGTCATTCATATCAGCCTTCAGAGCACCTGTTTCAAGGATAATCACACTTGCCTTGATCCCGATATCCTCAAGCTGGCTCACCATCACCTCAGCAGTTGGCTGGAGCTCAGGTCGCTTGGTGTAGGTCTTTATCGTAAGCTCAAAGGTCTCACCATCATAATCAAGCCAGCCATCGCCATCGGTGTCTGTAATACCAGCCGCTTCAAGTAGCGATAGTGCTTCTGCCTGATTGAACGTGTATCCCTCCAGCTCGTCATTTGCAGACCATGGTAAAATCGATGGGAAGATGCTCTTTGCAGGCGTGCCACCGACACCTTCAAGTGCTGTATCAACGATCTCTTCACGATCGATGCAATAGTTTATAGCCTGTCTAACCCTCACATCATCAAGCGGTGCTTTCCTCGTATTCACATACATGAAGTATGTCCGAAGCGTCTCTTTGGTCAGAACCTCGAGATCGGGATCATCCTCGATCTCATTGTACTCACTCTGTGGTATACCCCGTGCGATATCGACATCATCACCCTCGAGCATGAGTGACCTTGTCAATGGATCGCTCACATAGTAGAAGATCGCACCCTCGAGCTTGACAGCCCCGCCCCAGTAGTCATCGTTTCTTGTAACAGTTAGACTCACACCCTGTTCATGGTCGACAAACTTGAACGGACCTGTACCTACAGGGTTATGAGCGAGATCATCTGCCGCGGGACTCACGATTGAGACCACAGGATCTGTCAAACTTGCGATCGTTGGGGCATAAGGTTCTTTTGTTATGATTGTCACCGTGTGTTCATCAAACTTTGATACAGACTCAATAAAGTCGTACTGTGTGTGCCTGCTGTTTGAAGGATCCATCACCCGCTCAAGGGAGTAGATCACGGCATCAGCGTTTAGTGGTGTGCCGTCATGGAACCTGACACCGTCTCGCAGGTATATCCTCCACTCGGTATCGCTGATCTGGCTGTAACCTGTTGCAAGCTCATCTTGAAGTCTCATATTCTCGTCATAGCTGAAGAGTGTCTCGTAAATCCCGGCTTTTCTCACATACCATCCTGTCCACGAGTAAGCTGGATCGAGTGAATCACTTTTGGGCCCAAATATCATCGCTGCCCTGAGTTCTCCACCCGGAAACGGCACTCGTTCAAGGATGATAAGCTCTGTATAAATTATATCAAGCACATTCACAGATCCATCGTTATTTGCATCTGCAGCGTCTGTCTCTGGATCGAGCCAGCAGATCATCCGTGCGATCTTTGTCACATCACGCATATCGATCGTTGTATCAGTGTTCGCATCACCGAAGAGTGTTGCAGACGCGGGCATAACTGTAAATGGCAGTAGAATCGATAGCACCATCAAAGTTACCATCGCCAAACCACCAATCTTAGTCAGATTCATTCAATAATTCCTCCTTACCTCATTCAAATTAATCGCATCTTTCAGATATCAGGGTACACAAACACGCCCCATTCGTCAAGATTGTACTCTATTTGCATAAACTCCGTGAGAAACTCCTCGTGAATCTCATCCGGATCAAGATCCTCGAATTTATCTGGATAGAGCCATTTTGCAACCGTTACAATCCCGATGGGTAGCTGTGCCCCGATTGAGAAATCGCCTGAGATTATATGAACTCGATCATCTTTAACCGCGGTGACGTTCTCAAAGCCTGGCAGACCGATTATCTCCTCGTAATACTCCCTCATCGCTGTATCATCATCCACCTCATACCCGCCTTTGTAGGATAACCCGATGATAACATCTGGATTCTGGTCAACCACCCATTCCGTCTCGACATCGCCGTGATAGTCGATATAATCCTCCGCGATGTTTATACCACCTGCCACAGCACATAGGTCAGTGTATCCCGTCCCTGATGCATAGGCCCATCGAACAAGTGGGTCTTTCCCGGTCTTCTTTTCCCTTTCCATAAAGACGTTGACCCGTTCCTCTGCTGGAATTGCTGAGACCCTTTCCTTCACCGCATCTACATACCCATCATACCACGCAATATAATCATCTGCCACAGAGACTCTGCCGAGTATGTAGCCAAGCATCTTCATCTCCCCTGGTATATCATCTGCCCTTGAGAGATCCATACGGATAACGGATACCGTGTCAGGTAGCTTATCCTCAAGAGAGGCGGGGTCAGGGAAGTTTGTGAAGGTAATGATCAGATCCGGGTTGAGCGTCAATATCTGCTCCAGGTCAGGTGCTCGTACTGTCCCAATGGAAGGCAGCGTGCTGAGTTCCGGAAAAAGCCTTCCGCGTGAGATCACTGTACTGTCTACGCCAACCACCTCATCATCTGCACCCAGCACGCAGACTGTTCCTGCATGGCGCATGTGAAGGGGAACCACTCTCTCAACCGGCATCTCCACCGTCACTATCCTATCAGCAGAATCAAGAACCGTAAGCTCCTTCTCTCTTCCAAGTATAACAAGCTCGGTCTGGATTATATCAAGCACATTTATATTCCCATCATACTTTGCATCTGCTAAATCCACCTCATCCTCGAGCCAGCAGATCATCCGTGCGATCTTTGTGACATCCCGCATATCGATCGTATCATCCTGGTTTGCATTGCCATAGATGCCCAATGTGAAGTCATCTGATGCTAATACTGGCACAATGCTCAGAAGCGTAACAGACGCAAGGACTATCAAAGTTGCCATCGCTAAACTACCAATCTTATTCAGATTCATTCAATAAAGCCTCCTTACCTCATTCAAATCAAATAAAAACCGGGATTCCGCCCGGATCGTTTTATCTCCTCCTTCTTGAGATCACAAGGAATATCGCTCCACATACAAGTATCGTTCCGATTACAGCAAGGAGCACATAGCTCCAGCTCAAAGATGCTGGCTGTGCAGGAGTTGCCCCCGCCTCGCCTGTCATCGGTGTTGGCCTGGAAGTTACTGTATCGCTTCTGTCAGCCTCGATTGATGATTCAACCTGTCCAGTTGATTCCATCCTCTCACCTGTTATCACAAAGCAGGAGAACTCACTCGTCTCTGATTTGAATGTAATAAACTCATCATCGTCATCGATCCTGACAGTTGGAAGCGAGATCCATCCGCCATTGTATCGGTTAAGTAGAATCGTTTGCGCATCGATTTTGTTCTCATCGATCCATGACTGTGGAACCCTGAAACTGATCCCTGCCTTTACGTCTGCTGTGTTCAAGCCATCCGCTTCTATCTCAAAGTAGGCATAGGGAATAGCATCAGGAGTAGATGTAACAGGTGGCTTTCCATCAAACTCCTGAAGAGATAGTGCAATATCCCTCAGATCCTCTTCTGTCAGGATCGTTATCATCGAGATTACCATATCCCTGAAGATCACAGAAGCTTCCCTGCCAGCCTCGATCAGGGGAATCCGTCTTGTAACCTCTGTCGTATTGATGCTGTGGGTTGAGATGGGAAGATCTCCGTACCCTCTGCTTCCGATGTAGTCGGATCCTCCTGTGAATAGTCTCCCGTTCTCGATCGTATAGGGGATCGGATTGCAGGCAGGTGTTGCATCCTTCAGGGTTTTAACCTGAATGTTGATTGGAGTTGAGTCTTCCCCCACACGCTCGAAGACGATCGTCGCAACGAGAACCTCCCCATCAAGTCCATCGCTCGTGGTCTGGAATCCACCGATTCTCACCTGACCTGAGTCTGCAGTCTCAAGGTTCCAGATGGTCGTATCAAAATCCCCTGCTGTGATATCTGTTACAATGAAGGAGGATGGGTTGAAGGTGAGAATCAGGTCGCATGAACCGATCTTCTCTGCGTCCATAATCCTCACAGGAAGATCAACAGTCTCTGATGTCACTCTGAGATCTTCCACCACAACCCTGCACTCACCTGCTGATGCCACCGTGCCTATAGATAACCCCAGCAGGCAGATAGCAAACAGGAAAGCTCCTATCTTCATAACCACCTCACTTAAGCTCCTCAAACCCAGCAATATCGAGGATGTGTTTTGCGAGATACATGCAATCTGCCATATCGATCTCACCGTCACCGTTGACATCCACAGCCGCCTCAACAATTTGCTCAAAACCGCTGATACCCAGGATATTCTTCGCAAGATACATACAATCTGCCATATCTATCCTGCCATCACCGTTTGCATCACCCTTCAAAAGCACGGTGAAGCTTCCATCCTCGACAAGGCATGGAATTGGGTTGCATTCGGGCGTTGCGTCTTTCAGGGTTGTAACCTCAAGATCAAGCGTGGTGGATGACTCTATATCACCCATTGTCATGAGGGTAACCTCTGCAAGTACGACGTCGCCATTGAGGCCCGGGCTTGATGTCTGGTATGTACCGATTCGGATGATACCATCAGATGCATCCTCAAGGTTTGCCTGAAGGCTATCGAACTCACCTCCCCCAACATCTGATACAATCACGATATCTGGATCATAACTCAAAGTCAGATCGCATGAGCCAACATTCGTGGCGTTCTCGATTGTAATCGGTACTGTGATCGTCCCTATGGCTGCAACATCACTGATTGATATGACCGTTCCACCGGGTAACGTGACCTCGACCTCTGAGCTTCCAAGCTGTGGCCCCTTGATCTCATCTGCGTTAATGTCACTCAGAATCACATTGCTGAGCACGAGCCTGCTTACGCCACCCCCTTTGGGATCGAACTCGATCTTTGCAAGGTGTCCTGAACCGCTCACCCCTTTCACACCTGGAAGATCAACCACCACTCTGAGGGTACCTGGATCACTGGGATCAAGGTTCCAGTTTAGAACTGGTATATCTTTACCATCTATCTCCCCATCACTTACAGATGCAACCGTAAGCACATCCGGATTGAAGCTCAGATCAAACTGGGCTGCATCGAGATCTTCCACATCATCTATCTCGATCTGAACCTCAAAGCTATCTGATGCTGCTGCTGGAGCATTGACCGTTACTGAGGGACCCATTGCAACGGTGAGTGCAGCGCCATTCCAGTTTGCATCCATTCCCTCTCCATCATAGTCTACCAGCAGACCTTTTGTGATCTCAAGCTCACTTGTATCACCATTCTCCCCTTTAACCTCGAAACCGATCTTTGCAAGGTACCCTGATCCACTCGCAGTATCAACATCGGGTAACTTGAAGAGCACCCTTATCCTGTCATAACTCATAAACTCCCACATATCGATCGGGATCGTCACACCATCGATCTCACCCTCAAGTACATCTGTCACATTGATCACATCTGGATCAAATGTCAGGTCAAACTGCCCTGAGTTGAGATTGGAAACATCCTCCACCTCGATCGTTGCCTCGAAGCTTCCGGAGATATACTCGGGCACACTGACTGTAACCGTTGGGATATTCGTTGCTGTAACGCTCCCCATCATACCTGCATACGCCACTGGCGCAAGTAGCATAACCGCCACAAGCACCACTGCATCTATCTTACCTTTTATCACATATATTCCTCCTAACTCTTAAAATGTATTTCGAATCGACTTATTGATTAATAAACTTTTCGGATTTGGTAACATTAAGTCTTTGATTTTTGTCTATTATAAGATACTCATTAAAAATATCAGGGTTTACATATAATAAAAAATAAAAAAGCAAAAAACCCTCGCCACTCTACTTTCTCTTTGAGAGGAATATGAATACTGCCGCACAGATCACAGCAGTTAGAAGAATAGCTGCAATAATCACACCCCACGTTATCTCAGTTCCAGCAGTCGAATCTGCTTCCAGGGGTGTTGTCGTGGGTATCGGTGTTGATGTGGCATCCCTTGATGCAGGTGTCATCTCTGATCCGGTAACCACCTCCCCGGTTATCGCAAAGTACGAGAAACCAGTACTCTCTGCCTGGTAGTTGACAAAATTCTCATCCTCTCCTGCCATGAAAGTTGGAAGTTCCTGCCACTTACCATTGTGATAGCGGTTCAGCGTGATCGTTGCCTTATCTATACTGTTTTCTTCAATCCATGACTTTAAAACCCTGAAATCGATCGTTGCGGTTACTTCTGCTCCATCCAGCTCTTCTGCTTTTATCTCGTAAGAGCTATAGAGTACTCCATCAGGTTCAGGTATCTCTCCGGGCAGATCCCGAGGTTGTATCGAAAGTTCAATATTGGAAAGATCCTGATCCACATCAAGTGTGATCATCGAGATATCCATATCACTGAATACAACAGAGGTCTTTGTTCCTGCCTGAATAGCCGGAATCGATCTTGTGACTTTTTCACTCGTTGTGGTCGTCGCCTCACCGCTCGTATCAGTTTCATTGAATGCATATCCAGAACTTCCCTGATAGGTTGACTCCTGAATTGTTGTTGGCTGGGGTGTTGCAGAGGCATCCACCTTAACTTCACCGCTCGACCAGTCTGCTGTAATCTCCTCTGCATTCTTGTTACCGAGCTGTAGATTTGAGATCTCTATGCTGCTTGTATCCCCATCAGCACCCTTAACCTCAAAGATGATCTCTGCAAGATATCCTGAACCACTCACACCATCAGCACCTGGAAGATCATATACAACCCTGAGATAGTTATCAGTTCCAGGTTTGAAGTTCCATGCAAGAATCGGAACATCCTGACTCTCTATCTCACCGTTCTTAACATCAACCACGGTAATGACATCCGAATCAAAGCTCAGATCAAACTGTCCTGCAACAAAATCCGTAACATCCTCTATCATGATATACGCACTGAATACATCACCCGGCTTTACCTCATCGGGTGCACTCACACTCACCTTTGTATCTCCTGCCAGTGCTACTGAGAACTGTGTGATGAGCAATATAAGCACAGCAGATATAATAATGAAATTCTTTCCAACTTTTCGCATCATCAGCACCTCATACCTCTTATCATAATTCTAAACGTATCTATTTTATTAATAAAGTTTTTGGTTTATGATTTATTTAATCTTACTAAAATCAAAAAACTTATTAATAAAGAGGTATAAGACCATTCTACAAAATAATGGAAGGCGTATGTAAATGATAAAAGTACAGAGAGCCATATTGCTTTTGATCATAATATTTATACTGTTAACTCCCATGGTGGCATCTGCATCCATAATTCCAGAAACACAGGTGATAGAGAGCCAGGGAACATACTTCAGAGTGAATCAAGATAATGTTACAGTCTATCTTGATGGAGAGGATGCAACGATCATAAAGGGTCAGGAGGTGCACTTTTTTAATGAGACGGGGTGTCCCTGCGGAATTGTAAACCTTGAGGGATTGAGCGGGGATGCAGAGGATGAGAGCGAGGAGTCGGACGCCGATGGTGTGCTCGGTACTGATGTAACTGAAGATATGGAGACAGGTAAGTACAACGCAACTGCAGATTGTGATGGATGCAAACCCACAACGATCAAGGTCACAGGTACATCCTTCAAACTGGATCTCAAGCGTGGAACAAAATCGGTCGCTGGTAAGAAGCTTCCGCAGGGTACAGGTTTCACGATAGATTTCAAAAACTCACTCGATCCGTATGATGGTGTGACGCTTGAGGTTAAAAACCCGACAGGCGATATATTGAAGACAAATCCTGCAGATGGAACGGTCTTCGATCAGGTGAATGTTGAGCACCTTGAGGATCTTCTGATAAATACAACAGGATGGGATCTTGGTGAGTATGAGTTCAGGATCCTTACTGAGGAGGAGTACGCACGGGGGTTCTCAGAGAAGAGCGATGTGAAGAAGCTTGAGATCGTGAAGAGCGAGATCAAACTTGAAACAGAGCGGGAGAAAGTTGCAGAACTTGAGAGGTTCAAGCTGACCGTGACAGGTGCGCCTGATAATAGTATAAACATCTCGGTTGGAAGAGGTGGTGAGTTTGCCATATTCCCACCGGGTGTCAATGATAACCCACACGAGGAGACGATCGGGTCTTTCACGGATGAGCTTGATGATGTTGATGGTGAGAATGTGTACTCAATCTACTTTACGAGGTCTGGCTCGTACACGATTCAGGTTCAGGATCTAAATAGTGGTGAGATGGATTCTCTGGATGTATCGGTTGTTAAGAAGAAGGCAGTTCTGGATCTACCAGATACCTGTGTGATCGGTGAGGATCTCAGGATCAACGGGACAGTTAATGCTGGAAATACGGTTGACATAGCGATCGACGATCTTGTTGTCATGACCGATATCCCGGTTGATAGCAGCGGAAGGTTCAGTGAGGAACTTCCAACGCCCCAGACACATGGGACAGCCGTAGAGGGTGATATTGAAATTCGCGTATTCATCGATGAAGGGCTTGCGGTGGGCGATAATGTGAAAGATCTGAGTGAGGATGGCATGGGTATCGTTACGATGGTTGAAGGAGATCTGAGTCTGGATGATCACCCTTCACTTATCGCACGCGGTGATACACTGAAGCTCACAGGTTATGCACCGGGCTTTGATGCTGTTGATCTCATTGCGATCTCGCCCGAGGGTGGTGGTGGAGATGGTTTGAATCCGTCTGATTCAGGTCTCGATGGACTCCCAACTGGGATCACACACTACATCGAATCAACATCAGATGAAGATAGCAGGTTCTCGTTTGAGATCGATATTCAGGATGATGCAGACGAGGGAGAATATCTTATCTTTGTCCTTGTTCCTGGAAAAGATGGGGTCTATGGTAGAACAGGATCATCCTATCTTCTTGATGGTGTAAAGGATAGATATGCCGGCGGAGATCTTATGAACTTAGCCGGAAAGACGCAGGATGAGCTTGATGCGATAATAAGGGATATAACCTCAGGACCTGGAAGCGATGACATCATGAAGATGATTGAGATCGAGGTTAGGGAGAGTTCGGTTGAGCTTGATCCGATCGATGATGTTGTGATCGGTGATGATATAGTTGTAACAGGATCTTCAAATAGAGAGGGGTACTCGGTTGCGGTCAGAGTCTATGGTACAATGGATCTTGGAAAAAAGCTCGCTGAAGTTAAAAATGGCAGATTCATGGCAGTCTTTGAGACCCTGGAAGCTGTAACAGGCACCTACACCGTGGAGGTGGATGATCAAAATGGACACACAGATACAGATACGTTCAATATTATTGTACCAACTCCCATTGTGACTTCTACTCCAGCGCCAACATCTACGCCTGCCTGGACTCCTACACCTACAGCTACTGCCTCAGCCACTCCGACAGCGACCGCAGTAGCAGATGGAATCAGTGAAAAACCAGAAATGCCTCATATGAGCTGGTCTGTGGTGCTTATCGTCATCGGTCTGATATTGGCCGGGCTTTTTGGGGTGGTATATCTTAGAAGGAAGTAGTATGCCCTCTGTTATTCGAGTTGGAGTAGATAACCTTTCCTTCAACTCCCCTTTCATCCAGAAATCTCAGAAGCTCGCCTTTCAAATCTTTTGCGGCTTTTTCACCCTCCACGACCCCAAAGACCGCAGGTCCAAACGAGGACATTCCATAACCATACGAAGAAGCCTTTAAAACCTCAAATAGATCTTTAACAATCTTATCCTGAAGACTACACTCGATCTTCTTGAATCCTGTATCCTGGATGGCGGTTATTCCCTTTCCAAATGGCTCAATCTCACCTTCTATGACGGCAGGAAGAATCTCCATCAAAATAATTCTCGTTAGCCTCTCCACGTCATGCGCTGCAATCGGACAGAACTCCTGGAATACATTCACCTCTCTTCTTCCATGAGCGCCACGGTTCACGTCCGGGATTACGATAACAAAGTACCAGTCCTCTGGGAGCGGATGCTGAAAGAGTATCGGTGGAGGAGGAGCATCTGAGGCACGGGATGGGAGAAAATCTGGTTTAACTCTTCTTGAATGTCCGCCATCGAGTATGAAACCCCCATTCTCAAATGCTGCAATCCCGATCCCCGACGTCCCGCCCCGCTTAACGATTTTTGCAAGCTCAGAAGCGTTATAATCAAACCCTTCAATTATACTTATCGCCTTTGCGATCGAAAGTGAGGTCTGTGTCCTTGACCCAAGACCCACATGAGCAGGGAGCGGTTCTGTGAGTTCAACCCGGTAGCGACTATCGGGGTTAACTTTTGAGCGGATGCGATCCAGAATCGGGAGAAGATCTTTCGATATCTGATCTTCGCTGGCCTCTTCAACCTCCACCCTGAGGGATGGTCGATTGAGGGCAACCCCGATCCCCCCATCAATCCTCCCAAGATCGCCGTTCAGGTCAATGAGCGTTAAATGGAGACGGGAAGGGGCTTCAACGATCGCTTTCATACCTCTGAACCTTTCTCTCGGCGCCTCTAAGCTTCAGATGCAGATAGACAAGGTAGAGTGTAATCCCCGTCCAGAAGAGCAGCGAGACCGCAAAAAGTGCTGTAGTATCAGTCATCTATTGATCACCTCATTCAACCTCTTTAGACGAACTTCGTACGAGATTAGGTAGAAGTAAAATATCAGAAATCCAGATATCATCAGAATGAGGACATTCTTCATTACAGGGTCAAGTGTAGCCGATCCTGGTGGATGGAGCGAGCTTGCCCAGATCCTGGTTGAAAAATAGGTTAACGGAATCGTGAAATACCCGAATATCCCAAGAATCGAAGAAATCCGTGCTCTCGCCTCAGGGTTCTCGATCGAGGATCTAAGTGTGAGATATGCCGCATAGACAAACCATAAAATGAGTGTTGTTGTCTGCTTCGGATCCCAGTTCCAGTACCTCCCCCACTCAACATTCGAGAAGATCGCACCAGTCACGGTTGCAAGCGTGATGAATACGAGACCTATCCTGACAGAAGCTGAGGCAAGCTCATCCCACCGCTCTTCTCGTTTCCAGAGATACAGCACGCTCGCGATAAGTGTTATCGTGAAGGAGACGTATGAGATGATTGAACATGGCAGGTGAAAAAATAATATGCGATATTCCGTGAACCCTGTAGCCTCCGGGGGGAGGATGTAAAATATAGCATAGATACCAGATCCCACGATAAGATAAAGCAAAATAAGCCCGATTATATGAAGCAGATTCTTTTCATCCATTGCGTGAAGTAGGGTTTAGTACTTATTAAAGATTTTGATGAAAAGAAGGGATCACATAAACCTACTCCCAGAACCATCCCTGTACAATCTGTGAACCTGTGGGATCACCATCACCCTATTCTTAAGATATGCTCCTGCAACTGCTGACAGCTCAAGTAAAAGCTCAATCGAGGGTGCTTTTCCTCCTGTAAGTGGCTGGAGGATTAGATCGATCGCATATTCTGATATATCATGGCATACATCAGCGATCATCCGGGGCGTTGTATCCTCGGGAATCACGATCTTGACGATTGTGTATAGCCCTGCTGTAGCAGCGATCCTGATACATACAAGCTCCTCTTGATAGAGCCTGCTCCATGCCTCGTGTGTAGATACCGCCCGGTGATTTTGAAGTTTCACATCAATAGCAGCATAATCAAAGAGATCTACAACCTTTTTGAAGGCATCAGCATCCACGCCAGCGGTCTCGAGATAGCAGGCGAGTCCAAGCGTTTTACACCGAGATGCAAGCTCCATCAAGAGGTCGCATGATTCGAGCGGCTCGCCACCCGTAAATGAGATGCTGTGAAGGTCAGGGGTTATCAGCGATTCTATTCTCCTGATCACCTCTTCGACATCTGTGGGAGATGCCATTAGATCTTTCGTGCGTGCATTTTTTGTGTCACAGTAGAAGCAATTGAGCGAGCATCCTCTGAATCGGATAAAGATCTGTCTCCTCCCAAGAAGTGAACCCTCTCCCTGGAAAGATGTGAAGATCTCGTGGATCTCACGGCTTACCATAAGGCATTTAAGACGCATACCATTACTTAAAGGTAGGGGAGTGTGTGTCCTTGAGGCGAGAGATTCGTAAAGATCTATCCGAGAAGATGCGAGATCTCAATACACAGCGAGAAAAGTCCCTGAGGATGGGTGCTACACGAAGTGAGGAGGGCTTGAGAAGGAGCGAGGATGAGGATGATATACGTCCAGCTTTCTCACGAGATACTGATCGTATCATCCATTCAACGCCCTACACCCGCTACATCGACAAGACACAGGTCTTCTATTTTGTTGAGAATGATCACATAACCCACAGAGTGCTTCACGTCCAGCTTGTATCAAAGATCGCAAGACAGATCGGGCGCTCGCTCGGGCTTAATGAGGATCTGATCGAGGCGATCGCACTTGGGCATGACATCGGGCATGTACCGTTCGGGCACAAGGGAGAGAAGATATTATCAGCGATATGCAAAAAGCAGGGGATTGGGGAGTTTCACCACAACGTCCAGAGCGTGATCTCACTTGAAAGAATCGAACAGTTGAACCTCACACTCCAGGTTCTTGATGGCATCCTTTGCCACAACGGCGAGATCCATGAACGGATTATCAAGCCAGAACGAGGTAAGACTTGGGATGATCACGACAGTGAGATTCAGTCGATGATCAATGGGGATCCTGGAAACTTCCCGATGACACTTGAGGGCTGTGTTGTCAGGATCGCTGATACGATAAGTTACATCGGTAGAGATCTTGAGGATGCGATCATGGTTGGGTTGATTGAACGCGACGAACTTCCCGAGATCTGTCAGGAGACGATCGGAGATAATAATCGGGATATCGTGAATACACTGATAATCGATGTCATCGAGAATAGCTGGGAGAAGGACTGTATCGCACTGAGTGAAGAGGTCTCACGTGCGCTTTCAGCCTTCAAAGAATTCAACTACAAACGGATCTATGAAAACCCAACAGTTGAGCGAGAAGTCGATAAGATCGATAAGATGTTCAGGCTGATCTTTGAGGAATTCATGGAGGATCTGGAGGAGAATAAACGGGATTCAAGGATCTTCCAGCACCACATCGATCTTATAAAGGATAAAAACCCAGCGTACGCGGATGAAACATCAAATGCTGAGATCGTCCGGGATTTTATCGCAGGTATGACGGATAAATACTTCAACGATACAGTGATGGAACTATATTTCCCGAAACGTTTCAAGTACAGCGTTACCCAAAAAGATATTTATAGTGACAGGCTGATTAATTAGCATGAAAGGAGAGATCTTCAAGGACGTGCGGGTAGTTGCATTGATATTGCTTGTTCTCGCATCGATCATCGCGATACACCCTGTTTACTCAACGACTCCTGAACCACACTTCGGATCGAATCTGGAATATGGGCTTGAGCTTGTCGGAGGAACTTCGATACAGCTTGAGCTTGAAGGTGTGCTTGTTGGGATCGATTTTGACCGTGACACGGTTTTTAATGCTCTGATGGAAAAACTCCTGAATAACACGATCACGATAACCTCATCAAGTGATGAATCTATCACATTCACAACCCCTGCAAGCGTTACCCAGGAGGAGATGACAAACCTCGGGCTTGGAAATGCAACAGTCTCACCATCTGAAGGAGGTTCCAGGGTAACGATCGAGACAACCCCTCAGACGATCATGTCAACCCACCTCCAGAAGCAGCTTGATACGGAGGTGGTATACACCAGATACAATGATCTTGAGGTCTATGAGATAAGAAATGAGGTCAGGAAAGAAGATCTCGAAAGTCTGCTTGCCAGTGTTGGTGCAAAAATTGCGCTCGACAAAGAGGGTAAACCGATCTTCATCGAGGGTGTGACGCCTCAGACCCGTGATATCACCAAGCAGGTGATCGATGATAAGATCAATACGATCGGACTCAAGGATATTCACACGCGTACAGTAGGAGATCAGTACATCCTCGTCGATCTTCCGGGCGTTGATATCGAGACTGCCAGAGCAGTTGTTGGAAAGCCAGGTAAGTTTGAGATCAGAATTCAGACAACAGAAGGGGCGGGTGCAATTCAGAAGGGCATGAAGCTCGATGAGATTGAAAATATCACGGCGCATGTCTTCTATGGGTCAGAAGGGATCGCATCCGTTGACCTCGCACCAAGAAAGACCGGGCATACAGATGATGCACCATGGGGAGCATCTTTTCATCTAAGTGTAAAAGGTGGAGAGGTATTGAGAGATGCTGCGCTCAAGTACGGCGTGGTCCAGGACCCTGTAAACCACGAGGTTGTGATGCTACTGGATGATGAGGTCATCTACAGTGCTCCGTTCTCTGATCAGCTTGCAAAGGATATTGTCAAGTCTCCGGTTTACAGTCTTCAGGCATCAACCGGTACAGGAGATGAGGGATTTAACGAGGCAAAAGTCCTTCTCGTCCATTTGAGAGCGGGGGCACTTCCTGTTAATGTCAAGATACTTGGCATACCGATAAGCATCCCTGCGCCGCTTGGAGAAAAGTTCAGACAGCAGACCGCAATCGCTGGACTTCTTGCCATACTCGTCGTCGGGCTTGTGATTTATTTAAGATATCGACAGCCAAAGATCGTCCTCCCAATGATCGCAACAATGTTGAGTGAGGTTGTGATCCTGCTTGGGTTTGCATCATTGATTAATTGGCAGCTCGATCTCGCCTCGATCGCAGGTATCATTGCTGTCATCGGGACAAGCGTCGATCACCTTGTGATCATCACAGATGAGGTGCTGAGTGAGGGTAAGATCCCGACATCGGGTCTGTTTTTGAGCAGACTCAAAGGTGCATTTGCAATCATATTTGCGGCTGCTGCAACCACCGTCATAGCGATGAGCCCGCTTGTATGGATGGGATTTGGGGCACTCAAAGGGTTTGCAATCATCATCATCGTTGGTGTTCTGATCGGAGTGCTTGTAGCAAGACCTGCTTATGGACGGATCATTCAGAACATACTATAGATGAATCGAAAAAGAATTGTTATCCTGAGGATCGGGCATAGGATTGGGCGAGATAAGCGCATTACAACACATATTGGGCTTGCTGCGCGGGCACTTGGTGCTTCAGGGATGATCCTGACTGCAGAAGATCGTGAGGTCGAAAAAAGCATCAGTGATGTCGTATACCGCTGGGGCGGAGATTTCTGGGTAAAGAGTGGGTGCAGGTGGCAGGACGTTCTGAAGGAATGGGAAGGTGCTGTTGTTCATCTGACGATGTATGGGGAAAGTATCCTGAACCTTGAGGATGAGATCAGGAACTGTCCAAAGGATCTTCTTGTTATAATTGGGGCAGAAAAAGTCCCATTTAGTATTTACGAGCGTTCTGACTGGAATGTTGCAATTACAAATCAGCCTCACTCAGAACTTGCTGCGATTGCGGTTTTTCTTGATCGAATACAGCAAGGAAATGAGCTTGAAGCAGATTTTGGTGGTCGAATTAGAATTGTTGGCAAACAAGTTGGGAAAGAGGTTATAATCAATGAATGAGAACATAAAGATACAGGTACTTGAACTTGTCGAACTCCACAGATCCGTGATCAATGAGGGGGGTGGAGCGCTCTGCAGAAGGTTCAACGCGGAAGCATCGGATCTTCTCATCGATCTTGAGGAGGAAGGGCTATTCGACCTTTCAGATCGCTTAATGGATCTTCTATCAAACTGCGTTGGTGCCTCGAGAGATGATGCAGAAGGAATCTGTGAGAGGGGCAGGATGGTACAGAAGATGCTTGAGGGAATCGAGAAGAAAGTTGAGAGGTGAGGTGATAATGAGAAACCTTGAGGAATGGATAAGGGAGAAGAAACCTGTTTTGAGTCCTGAGGATGAAAAGATTCTGGAAGATCTGAGAGTGGATGCACAATTCTCACTTTACTGCCAGATAGGAACCGGGGATTCAACTGGAGGTGGAAGTTGCATGGCTAATTTTGGCAAAAAGGTGGCAAAACATGCACCCCGATTCAAGCGAGATGCAAACGAGTTATTCCAGAAACTTCTTGAAGTAGCAGCAGAAGCAGCGCAAAGGGGAGATTGGGATATTTAAAAAAGAAGCTGCCCACCGATCACTTAAGAGTATTTTGATTTACCCCTCCCCACACCAGTCAAAACTTAAAACAAACTCCCTCTCATGAATAAATGCCGCTAACACCAGATCTCCCTTTAATCCCCCTCTAATCCTTAATTTGACAATAGCTATCGCTAAGCTGCCTCCCG
>JAOQII010000069.1 GCA_026134025.1 Candidatus Syntropharchaeum sp. | reverse complement strand
TTATTGATCTCTTTTCCTAATATAATAATTATAAAGTCCCTAATCGATTATTTTTTGAATGAAGAGTATGCAAAGGTTGAACGTCTTGGTGCCAGGCTTGCACAAATAGATCCCCTGATTAACTGGGATGCTTTCAGCATGAGGCGTAAAGCACGCCTCATATACCCATGTCCTACCTGCGGTAGGACTGGTCCGACTGAAAATCGGACATTTTGCCTGAGTTAAGCTTTCGGAAAGCCTACGATGCAACTTCATCACCGCAGATCCAGGACATGCCAGGGCAGATAAACCCCGTGGTGATGAGGCGCAGACGAGAAAGAGCAGAGATGGAACATGGGCAAAGAAGAACAGCAAATCCTATTTTGGGTACAAACTCCACTCAAAGATGGACTTCGGTGCCCCGGCAGAAGGATATAGCGCAACTTTTGATACGGGCAACCTGCGGACACCCTCTGGATACCAGGGATGAGGTGCGAAATAAGCGAATAAGCAGAAAGAGGGCGGCTGGCGAGCGACCTGGAGTGGGTGAATGAGGCACATCCGCCTCATAGTGGGTGTTTTGCCTAAGCTAAGCATAGGATAAGCCTGCAAAGGATCTGGTGTTGATGATACTTATTCATAAAAGGGAGTTTGTTTTAAGTTCTAAGTGATGTATAAAGGAAGGTGGGTAAATCAAAACACTCTCAGGATTTAAATCAAATGGTGGATCTAAAATGTTTGCGCTTGATATCGGATGTGGTGAGAATATCGAGCCTGCGGTGAGACTTGCAGTTAAAGGTTACAGCGTGGTCGCGGTTGAGAACAATCCGTATGTTGTGAAAGAATACAAAGATAGGCTTATTGAGTCAGAGAGTGAAAAAGTTTCTTCGGTTATCCCGATTATTGCAGATGCAAGGTTTTTACCCTTCAAAGAAGCGTCTTTCGATCTTATAATCGCATATTACGCCTTTGACTGGATCTCGATACTTGGTGAACCTGAAGATATCGAACGCGCAGCATGTGAAGTGAAAAACGTGTTGAAACGCGGTTGTAAGCTGATCGTTCATGAATACTGGGAGCAAGGAAAAGCCAGTCGCAGGGACGTTCTGAAATCAGTTGGATTCACTGTTGAAGTTAAACCCGGTGATGAGATCATTTTAATCGCAAAAAAATAGTCTAAAGCTCTTGCGATGGGGGTAGGAGATAGGATGGAACTTCTAAGGGGCCGTAAGAAAAATCAGTTGGTTCATATTTCGTAGGAGGTGAAACAAACCATTCTAAGTAGGAGGTGTACTCACGACCCGTCCATCCTACAGAAGGTGGGTAATATATTCTGATATATAAAACCTTCTATTTTGTTCAGATACGCCCTTCAGATTCCGACTTTCAATACACGCTTAACCCTCCATCTTTCATAACCAGAACCTCAAGATCACCTGTTAGAAGTCTATTTCGTATAATTCCTTTCTTCTCGCGCTCAAGGGTTGCAATAATCTCAAGCTTATTCAATTCAACCCTTATCTCATCCCTGTCAGCTTCATCAAATATGATTCCCGGGATATCAAAAATATCTGTTCCTTTCGGTATTTTAATGGTGATTGGGGCTCTAATTCGTTCCCATTCCCTCAACGTCTCTCTACAACGTTCGATATTCACTTTAGCCCGCTTCTCAATGATACTCACATTTTCCCTTGTCGTTCCGATCCGTTCTGCTATCTCCCGCTGAGTCAGACCAAGTTCCCTCAAGCCCAGTACTTCAACCTGCTGCCTGGTGAGGAAGGATCGCTTCTGCATAGAATAGGTTAACATATACGTTTACATAAATCTTTTTATAGTATGCTATTAGACTTACCTTAAGGTGGTCTCATGAAAAAAATCGTTTTTCCACTGCTGACGTGTTTAGTCATCGTTTTATTCGCGCTTGGTTGTATCGGTGAAAATACACCATCTGATAAGATTGTTTTAAAAGTTTACCATGCAGGGAGCCTCGCAGTACCTTTTGAAGAGGTAGAGAAAGAATTTGAGGCACTTCATCCAGATGTAGATGTAAAGAGGGGGGCATATGGCAGCGTGGCAGCAATAAGGCAGGTGACCGACGTTGGAAAACTATGTGACGTTCTCGCATCTGCGGATTACTCACTGATTCCCGATATGATGTATCCAGATTACGCAGACTGGTATCTCAGGTTTGCGAGAAATGAGATCGTTCTTGGGTATAACAGGGAGAAGAGTAGATATGCGGATGAGATTACGCCTCAAAACTGGTATGAAATTCTTCAGAGGGATGGTGTAACCTTCGGATTCTCAAACCCAAATCTCGACCCATGTGGTTACAGAGCAGTGATGGTATGCAGGCTTACAGAGCTATTTTATGGGGAAGCGAATCTATTTGATAATCTTATTCTGAAAAATACCGCAATCACAATAACCGAAGAAAACGGAACCTATCTAATAAAAATACCAGAAAATCTCGCGCCAAAAACCGATAAAATAACGATAAAGCCAAAAGAGACAGATCTCACGGCACTCGTTGAGATGGGTGGACTTGATTATTATTTCATCTATAGAAGCGTTGCGGTTCAGCATAACCTGAGTTTTGTAGATCTTCCAGAAGAGATAGATCTTAGCAGTGTGGAATATGCTGACCTATACAAAAAAGTCAAGTTACAGACTGCAGATGGTAAAATAAAGACTGCAAAACCGATTGTGTATGGTATAACCGTCCCGAAGAACGCACCACACCCTGAAATCGGGCTTGAGTTTGTGAAGTTCGTGATAAGTGCGGATGGACAGCGTATCTTTGATTCTGCCGGGCAACCACCGATTGTACCTGCGGTTGGAGAAGGAGAGGTGCCTGGAGAGTTGGGGTTGTGATTGATGTATGAAGTTGTACTATCCCGAAATCATTTCCCCATAACTTTATTATAGTCCCCCCCGCAAAACTTTATCTACTATCCCATCTCATTCCCTCCTGTGAGGGGAGAACGAATACAGGTGAGGAACTTTGAAGAGGTCAGGTCACTGTTAAAGAGCGAGAAGGATCCAGTGGTGAAAAAAGAGCCCGAGCAGCTTGGGATGTATCTTGTTTACCTCCCACCATACTCGCCTGACCTCAATCCGATCGAGTTTGTATGGAAGAGCATCAAAAGAAGATTCAGCAGGCTTGCAGTGAATTTATCATTTGCTATCTCGTGGATAGAAAAATTCATCCCTTTGTGGATGTAGTTTTGTTGGGGGGTATAATTGGGGAGGAGATTATAGGTTAGATACGTCTACCTCCGAGCTTATCTTCATTAGAACTCCATAAAGAATAACCGTACACAGAGTATAGATCGCAATCGCCAGGATCGAATCCCAGAAAACGCCACGGCTTCCAAGTGTGAGGCGTGCTATGAGGTTAAAGGGGATTACAGGGATGGTGTATGTTGCTGTGAATAAGAGAAGAAGAAGGAGTGAGTATAGAAGCTGCACCTTCCCCCGATCGATGAGCCGCAGAGAAAGAATTGCACATATAATTGTCAGAATAGCTGTTACAAGAAGAACAACTGCGACTGTGAGCATCATGTTTTGAATCTCGATCCCATTGAGCTGGAGTAGGGTTAGCCAGCATAGTGCCTGCAATGGTGCGATTATTGTTGCAACAAATAGCTTCCCATCCAGAATCTCTACCAACGTTGTTGGTGATACAAGGAGCATATAAAGCGTCTTTCTATCGATCTCCTCTGTTACAGCGTCTATCATCAGACCACCCGATATAAAAGCTGGGGTGAGCACCAAAAGCGGTATCAGGAGGGCGTAAATAAACTCGAAGAACTCAGTAGATCTTTTATCTTTTCCAGTACCCTCTGGCAGATCGAGGTCGATCGCTGGAACTTCTACCCCTCTGAGGCTTCTGACTCCTTCTTCAAACTTTTCAAGAGGCTCTTTGAGGTGGATCGTTAAGATCGTTGCTTTGATGCTGTTCTTCGGAAGTAAAAGCGTAACCTCGATCGGATCATTTCCCTCTTCTTTCGTATTCGGGATGACAAGTATCCCATCTATCTTTCCATTAAAGAACGCACCTTCTGCTTCTGTTAGCTTTTCAAAACGGCTAACCCTGAGTTTACCATCTGATTCAATCAATGCCGTGAGCATCCCTTCAGAATCCCCAACGATACCGATCGTTGCATCATTGAGGTTATAATCTCCAAGCACCTCAGGGTCGTAGAATGATACAAGCCCCACAACGAGAAAAGATGAGAACAATGCGATAAAAAGCTGGATCAGGATCGCAAGAATGAGTGTCTTCTCAAGTTTAAGGCTCATAAACTCTTTTTTGGCGATTATCATCCTGTTACCCAGATATGTACCCCCAGACGATTGTTAAGTTGTATAGGCTGTGTGCGATGATAGATAGAAGAAGGAACGGCAGAAAACCCATTTTCCCATATCGGTAGATCCCAAGTGCGGGAATTGTTGCAGTTGTTGTGTGAAGCACGAGCGGTAGGATAAGTTTTCCGGTAAAGAAGATCGATGCACCGAATATCGAGCCTGTAATCGATGTAATCGCTACAAGCAGCAGAAGCTTCTCAGCCAGAAAAAACCCGAGACCAGAGAAAATTCCGAGAAGGAGTGCGTTCTTGATATTTGACTTTGTTATACCCCTTATAAGTACTGTGGCAGGCCCTCCTGATTTTATGATTTCCTCAGCAGATGCTGCGGCAATTATGACACCGATCACAGAATAAGGGAGTGGAATGCTAAACAGGAGTGAGATCGACATGAGCTCCGCCATATAAGCAAAAGGGATCAGGAAGATGGATAATAAAAGGACTGCAAGGTAGATATGGAAGATCTTATCTCTTCGAAGGAATAGATCAAAGATATCAAGCATCTTCTCATGCACAGGCTTCTCGGTGAAGAGATCTTCTTCCCGGAATATTGATATCCCACCCGCAAAGATTACGATAGAGGTAAGATAAAAGGGAAGCGTTGAGAAGAGGTATTCCTGAACGTCGATCCCACCCCCTTCCAGGATACGTATAACAAGTGTCATGGGTGATATGGTGCTTATCGCATGGATATTCATGAAGACTGCTGGGAAGAAGAGGTAACCAGAGGTTATCGCAGCAAAGAAGACCGATATGAACGTGAGTTCCTTGAAGCTTCGGGTCAAGATTCCTGCAATAAAAAATATCGCAAGGAAGAAGAGGGAAACGGGAAGGATTATCATAATTATCTCAAAGGTCTCCATGGGTGTTCTATCAAGATAGATAAGAATTGCGATCATGATCAGAATCGACAATAGGAGATATGGAAGAAGTTTACCCACGACAATCTCCCAGGTTTTTATGGGTGATACAAGGAGAAACTCCCCTCTCCTGTTAATCCGCTCCTCCATGATGCTCGATGAATACAGCTGGGTTAAAAAGTAAAGCGGGAAGATGAAGATGAATGAGATCAAAATCGCCCTGAATGGAAGGGGTGGCGTGAGTTCTGATGGGGTTGTCGAGGAACTGCCTTCAAATAGTCGCTCTTTAAGTTTCTCTGATCTTTCTGAACTTTCTGGATCTTCCAGCCTGGCTGTCGTGGCGGGCCCGGTAGTGTATGTTGTTGTAGGTAAAAGCGTCTCATGGTGGGTGTTCTCCGGCTCTATCCACTCATTTTCTTTTATTGCTGAGAGTGTGAACCCCTCCTCTCGTTCGAGGTACTCAACGCTGATCCAGACAGGGAAGGCGTCATAGAACTCAAATTTCCCGGATTCAACCTCTTTGTTTAGAAAATTTATCCTGTAAGATTTTGATGTATCTTCAAGTGCGCTGAGCGCTGCATACGATTTATCTCTATCATATAGAAATGCATCAGATCCCAGAATAAGAATATCTACATCTCCAGCCTCCAGAGCCTTCAAGCCTTCATCTCGATCGGTTACAATAACCTCGAATCGATTGTCAGAGGAGATCAGGGGTAAATATTCATCTTCCACGATCGCTACCGTGTAGATCTTAGCATTCATCTCGATCTGACTCTCTGGGGTGCTTGTTGCAAACAGGAGAAGAAGTACAGCAAAAATTACAAAAAAGAAGATGTATTCTCGATTTATAACTCCCTTAGATCGTAAAATCTCCCATTTTGCAACAGTAAAGACTCCCCTCATCGAATACCCCGTATACTATTCTTCGTGATAAAATTTTAAATGTGTTTTGCAGGTAGCACCTATCGTTTTGGGTGCATAGAGATTATACTCCCCAACAAAACTAAATCCACGATGGGATGAATTTTTCTATCCACGAGATAGCAAATGATAAGCTCGCTGCAAGCCTGCTGAATCTTCTTTTTATGCTCTTCCATACAAACTCGATCGGATTGAGGTCAGGCGAGTATGGTGGGAGGTAAACAACGATGCAGGATATATAACAGTGGTACCTGAGTTACCTGGATGTTCTGCGTTCGGAAAAACAGAAGAAGAGACATTGAAAGAGGTAAAAACC
>JAOQII010000068.1 GCA_026134025.1 Candidatus Syntropharchaeum sp. | reverse complement strand
GCAGCGGGGCTCTCCTGGACCCTGCTGCTTTTCGGCTCCCCCTATCCCCTTGTCCTGCTCCTCCTCAAGGGCTTCGGCCTCCCCGGCCGCCCCACCCTCGGGCCCTACCGGGGCCTTTTGTGGAACCAGTTGGGATGGGAGGCCCTGCGGAACACCCTGCTTGTTGGGGCCACGACCACGCTCCTCTCCGTGGTTTCGGGAGCGACCCTTGCCTGGCTCGCCGCCCGGTCCGATATCCCCGGCAAGCGGGTCCTCAGGGCCATGGTCTTCCTCACCTTCGCCACCCCTCCCTACATCGGCACGCTGGGCTGGATTCAAGCCCTCGGCCATTCCGGCTGGCTGAACCTTTTGCTCATGAGGGCATTCGGGCTCGCGCATCCCCCGATCGAGATCTACTCCCTCTCTGGGATCGCGGTGGTGATGGGCCTTTATCTCTATCCACTTGTCTTCTGGGCGACGGAGGGGGCGCTCCTGCGGCTGGATCCCGTGTACGAGGAAGAGGCGGCCCTCTCGGGCGCGGGAAGGGGGAAGGTCATTTTCAAGGTCGTCCTGCCCATGATCCTGCCGGCGCTGCTTTCCGGCGGGCTTCTGGTCTTCATGCACTCCCTGAGCTGCTTCGCCGTGGCGGCGGAGCTCGGGCTCCCTCGGCGTCGCTATCTTCTGGTGACCTTGGTCTACTCCGCCCTCTCCCACTACGACGTGAAGGGCGCCTGTGCCCTTTCGTCAGTGCTTGTAGCCCTTTCGGGCGGGGCTTTCCTCCTGCGGCGTTCCCTTTTGGGGAACGCGGATGTCGGCGTCAGGGCCGAGGGCGGGCGGGCCCGGGCCATGGAGCTCGGGGCCCTGAGGGTGCCGGTGGGGTTCTTGGCTCTGGCGTTCGCGGCCGTGGTCGCGTTGCTTCCGCTCCTTTCCCTGGTGGGAACCTCGCTCGTGCGGGCCTGGGGGCTTCCCTTAAGACCGGGGAACCTCACCCTGGCGAACTACCTGGAGCTTTTCCGGAACCCGTTGGTGGCGCGGGCGATCCGCAACAGCCTCGCCTTCGCCGGCCTCGCTGCCGGCATCAGCACCTTGCTTGCGCTGGGGATCGGGTACCTCGCGGAGCGCACGCGGCTCCGCGGCCGCAGGGCCCTGGAGCTGGTGGCGGCCCTGCCCCTTGCCGTCCCCGGTCCGGTCCTGGCCCTGGCCCTCATCCTGGCCTTCACCCGTCCGCCACTTGCCCTCTACAACACCCCGTGGATCATCGTCCTGGCCTACACCGTGGCCTTCACCCCCATCGCCTTGCTGACCGTAAGCGGGGGACTGCGGACCGTGGAGGGGGAGCTCGAGGAGGCGGCCTGGACGATGGGCGCCTCGCGGCTTCAGGGGTTGCGGAGGGTCCTCCTCCCGCTCCTCGGGAAGGAGGTCCTGGCGGGCTGGATCCTGGTCTTCCTCATGGCCTTGCGGGAGATCCCCCTTTCCCTCATGCTCCACACGCGCGGGACGGAGACCGTGGGGGTGGTCCTCTTCTCCTTCCGCGATACCCTGGGGGTGGAGGTGACGGCCGCCCTGGCGGTGGTCGTTATGGCCATTACGTTGGCGGGCCGCCTCTGGGTGGCCGGGATCGAGCGGCGGCTTTGGGGAAAGGGGGAAGTTTGAACGTCTTCGGGCCGGTTCCATCGCGTCGGCTGGGAAGGTCTTTAGGGATCAACAACATCCCTCCCAAGATCTGTTCCTACTCCTGCGTTTACTGTCAGCTTGGGCGTACCCTGAGGATGGAGAGCGAGCGCCGGGCATTTTATGAGCCCGAGGAGCTCATACGGGCGGTGCGGGAGCGGGTGGAGGAGCTCCGCAAGGCCGGAGAACGGATCGACTACTTGACCTTCGTCCCGGACGGGGAGCCCACCTTGGACTCTAACCTCGGGGAGGAGATCGCGGCCCTTAAGGACTTGGGAATCCCCGTCGCCGTGATCTCAAACGCCTCGCTCATCACCCGCGAAGACGTCCGGGAGGAGCTTTCCCGGGCGGATTGGGTTTCCCTCAAGGTGGACGCCGCTACGGAGGCCGTTTGGAAGAGGGTCAATCGTCCCCACAAGGCCCTGTCCCTCGAGGGGATCCAAAAGGGGATCCTGGAGTTCGCCCGCAACTTTCGCGGCACCTTGGCCACCGAGACGATGCTCGTCTCCGGGGTTAACGATGCCCCCGAGGAGATCGCCGCCGTGGCCGGATTTCTCGCGGAGGTGAAACCGGCCATCGCCTACATCTCGATCCCCACCCGTCCCCCGGCCGAGCCTTGGGTTAAACCCCCGACCGAGGAGGTGCTGGCCCGGGCTTATGCCATCTTCGAAGAGCGGCTCCCGCATGTGGAGCTCCTCATTGGATATGAGGGGGACGCGTTTGCGGCCAGCGGGGATGCAGCACATGATTTGCTCTCCATCACCGCGGTCCATCCAATGCGGGAGGGGGCGGTAGAGGAGCTCCTTGCAAGGGACCGCGCCGACTGGAGGGTCGTTGAGGAACTCATCCACGCCGGGAAGCTGGTGGAGCTTGAATACTCCGGCCACCGGTTTTACATGCGGGCCCTCCCCTCGAGGAGCCCCCGGGAAAGGCCCGAAAATTGAGCGGCAACCCCTTTGAGGACCTGGCTGAACGATACGACGCCTGGTTTGAGGGCGAGGGAAGGCTCATCTTTAAGATCGAGCTTGCCGCCCTCAAGGAGGCGGCCCGGGGACTTCCCCGGCCCTGGCTTGAGGTGGGGGTAGGGAGCGGCCGGTTCGCAAAGGCATTGGGGGTTGACCTCGGGATCGACCCCTCAAAAAAGCTCCTTGAACTTGCCAAAGGACGGGGAGTGAGGGCCATGTACGGGCGGGGAGAAGCGCTCCCGTTCCGGGATGGTTCCTTCGGGGCGGCCTTTCTCATAGTTACCCTTTGTTTTGTGGAAGACCCCAAGGCGGTGCTGCAGGAATGCCACAGGGTCCTCAAACCCGGGGGCTCGTTGGTGGTCGGCCTCGTCCCCCGAGAGGGGCCATGGGGAAGACGATACCAAGCTCAATCTCGGGAGGGGCACCCTTTTTACTCTCACGCTCGGTTCTATTCCACTCAGGAGCTGAAGAACCTCCTCTTTGGAGCGGGTTTCCGGATCGAACGCTTGCTCTCGACCTTGCTTCAGCCGCCAGGTAAGGTGAGGGAACTTGAGGCCCCTCGGGACGGCTACCATCCGAACGCGGGGTTCGTGGTGGTCGTGGCCCAAAGAAGTAAAGCTTCTTGCGCCACCCCCCTTGCGCAAGGCTCCAGCTTAGCGTATCCATTTGAGCATAAGCTCATTAAGGAGGGATCATGGCGAAGACGAAAGCGGACGTGTTGGTGATCGGCGGAGGCCCGGCCGGTATCGTGGCCGCAACCGTGGGGAAGCGCTGCTATCCGGAGAAGAAATTCCTGCTTGTGCGGAAGGCCAAGGAGGCCATCGTCCCCTGCGGGATCCCCTATATATTCGGTACTCTAGAGGAAAGCTCTCAAGATGTCGTACCCGACGAGGTGTTGACTAAAGCGGGCGTGGAGCTGGTGGTCGACGAGGTGGTGTCCATCTCCCGGGAACACAAATCCTGCGAGACCGCGGGCGGCAGCGAAATCGAGTTCGAAAAGCTCGTGCTGGCGCTCGGCTCGGTCCCTAAGGTCCCTGGATGGCTAAAAGGGGCGGACCTTCCGGGTGTGTTCACCGTGCCCAAGGACAAGGGGTACTTGGACAAGGCGCTGGAATACCTTAAGGCCTGTGAGAGGATCGTCATCGTCGGTGGTGGGTTCATCGGTGTAGAGGTTGCGGATGAGCTGCGCAAGCGGGGAAAGCAGGTAACCATCGTCGAGATCCTCCCCCATATCTTGGGCCTCGTCTTCGATGAGGAGGTCGCCGTTCAAGTGGAAGGGCTTTTGAAGGAGCGGGGAATTGAACTCCGGACCGGGGTTGGGGTGAAGGAGATCGTAGGGGAAGAGCGGGCGACTGGAGTGCTCCTTGAAAGCGGGGAGACGCTCCCGGCGGACGCCGTCGTCCTGTGTATGGGCTACCGCCCCAATACCTCTCTTGCGGAAGAGGCGGGGATCAAGACCAACGAGCTCGGGTTCATCCGGGTGGATGAGTATATGAGGACCGAGGATCCGGATGTATTCGCCGTGGGGGATTGTGCGGAAAAGCGGGACTTCCTCACCCGCAGGCCGAGCGCGGTGATGCTCGCCTCGACCGCCTGTGCCGAGGCCAGGATCGCCGGGATGAACCTGTACAGGCTTTCCTCGGTGAAGACCATGGGAGGGACCATAGGGATCTTTTCCACATGTATCGGCGAGGTCGGCTTCGGGGCGGCCGGGCTGACCGAGAACATGGCGAAAAAGGAAGGGTTCGATATCGTTGTGGGAAGCTTCAGCGGGGTGGACAAGCACCCCGGCTCCATGCCCGGAGCCCATCGGCAATTCGTGAAGCTGATCGTGGCCAAGGAGTCCGGGGTCCTCCTTGGGGGCGAGGTTGTAGGGGGGCCGAGCACTGGAGAGCTCGTCAACCTCATCGGCCTGGTCATCCAAAACAGGATGACGGTGAACTCCATCCTGACAGCTCAAATCGGCACCCATCCCCTCCTCACCGCGCCCCCGACCGCCTATCCCCTGATCAAGGCGGCGGAGGCGGTGGCGTCGAAAGCGGCTTGAGCGCTCGTCAGGGGCATTTCGGTGGACTGGGATCGGAGCGAGCATCCCTGAAACCCTTGACTTGCGTTGTAGGTAGCACTAAACTTCTTGCGATGTTGCACAACAAAGCAAGGAGGCCTGATGGATGAGCTCCGTGTATCAGAGGTGGCCAAGGCACTGGCGAGCCCGGTCAGGGTGAGGATCTTGAAGATCCTCGAGGGCGGAGAGCGGTGCGGCTGTGAGCTCGTTCCCCTTTTGGAGCTCGATCCCTCCGTGGTCTCCCGGCACCTGGCGATCCTCTCCCGGGCCGGCCTCGTGGAATCCCGCCGGGAAGGGGTGAGGATCATGTGGCGCCTGGCGAGCCCCGAGATCCCTCGGCTCCTGCACTGTATCGAGTCCCTTGCTTGTGAGAAACAGGTTTCCCGATGAAAGGATCTAACCTCATCAAGAATTTCGCGCCGTCGTGGTTCGCTTCGGTCATGGGAACAGGGATCCTGGCGTTGACCAGCCTTTTTTACGCCCAGTATCTCCCCTTTTTGCGGTATGTTGCGCAAGCTCTCTTTTACCTGAACGTGGCGCTTTTCGGGATCCTCCTTGTGCCTTGGCTTTTGCGCTGGATCCTCTTCCGAGCCCGTGCCCTACGCGACCTCAACGATCCAGTGGTCTCCAACTTCTATCCCACGCTCTCGATAGGGATGCTCGTTCTTGCGGCGGACTTCATGGTGATCGGGAACTGCTTTTCTGTAGGACTTTGGTTCTGGGTCGTGGGGACCGCCCTCACGATCATGTTCGCCTTGCTCGTCCCTTACATCATGTTCAAAGGCGAGCACGTAACCATCGATCACGTCAACCCCGCGTGGTTCATCCCGCCGGTGGGACTGATCGTCATCCCGATCGCTGGGAGTCGCGTCATCGGCCACTTCGAGGGACTAGCGAACGAGTGGGTGATCTTCGCCAACTATTTCGGTTGGGGGGCTGGCTTCTTCCTCTATTTGGCCTTGCTTGCCATCTGCATGTACCGCTTCTTCCTCCACAAGCCCCTTCCCAACGTTTTAGCCCCCACCGTGTGGATAAACCTGGGGCCGATCGGTGCCGGCACTGTGGCCCTCCTTAACCTCGTGACGCACTGCTGTTTCATCGCTGATCAGGAACCTTTCCTAGTGTTCGGCTTTCTATTTTGGGGATTTGGGATGTGGTGGGTGGTCATGGCCATTCTCCTCACCTTGCACTACATCCGGCGCTTGAGCCTTCCATACGCCATGTCGTGGTGGGCGTTCACCTTCCCTTTGGGGGCATATGTGGCTGCTACCCACTTGATCGCCCAGCGGTTGGGCATAGGGCTCATCGACCACATCGGGTTTGCCTTGTACATCCTTCTGTTTGCCCTTTGGGCGGTAACCGCGACGAGAACCTTGATCCACGCTTTCAAGGGTGACCTCTTTCAGGATTGAAAAAGGTAACGATGCGGGGGATCAGCTTGGGCGGCAAGGGCGCCTGCGCCGACATGGCGGCGATAAACGGACAAGTGAATGCCGGTTTTGGTTATGCACTTCCAGAAGGGAGGTGAAGATGAAGGCGGAGGAGATTAGGGAGAAAGCGGCATCTATGCTTAATCAGATGAAGAAGAAGCGGTCTGAGATCCCGGCTTTCCTGGAATACCTTGCTGCAGAACTTCCCTCTGTTTTCGTCCGCCACCAGGAGGACAAACAATACGCCATGCATTATGGGGACCTTCCGGACAAGGTAAAGGTGCTCATCTGTCTTGCTGTCTGTGCAGCCTTAGGGGAAGAAGAGATGGTTCGGTCCTACCTCATCGCTGGGCGGGATCATGGAGCTTCAGAAGAGGAGCTGCTGCAGGCGATCTTGCTCGCGCGGTTCGTCAGGGCATCGGCCGTGCTCAAAAGCGGAGCGGAGGCGGTCAGGAAGTGGAAGGAGGAAAAGGGCGGTGATGTCTCCTAACCTCGGTGAAGCCAAAGGGCCGGATCATGTTTTCTGCGGTGAAGTTCGTCTAACCCTTCAGCGGGGATTCAGAGCGCCATGAAGAT
>JAOQII010000067.1 GCA_026134025.1 Candidatus Syntropharchaeum sp. | reverse complement strand
AAATTTTAAAGCAATAACTCTTTCTTTTTGCTGTTCATTTTGAAATATATCTCTGTTTTGTACGAACATGAGCGCACCAAAAAAAGGCAGTTCAACTGTCCTGTTGTCGTTGCTCTTTAACGCCATAATATGAAGCGGCGCTACGTTATACAATGTTAGTATGTTTTCCAGTTCAAAGCGTGTCTGTCCATTTTCCGGCCATTCAATCAGTGCTTCAAAAAGACCTGACCTTTGCGTTAATTTTCTTAGCTCGCCTTTGACGGTGTTTGATTTCCGCATAGGCAGCCCTTCGCTGTTTTCGCACTGAAGCGCTTTTAGTGTCTTTGTTAAGAAAGATTTGCCGCTTGACGGCTCACCAAATAAAGAAAGAATAGGAAACTGTTTTATTTTATCTTTAATCTGGTTAACGAACCAGCTTGCAACCGTCCACGTGAAGGCTATTTCGCCGTTTTTCGGCCATGCCTCAGCGATAAGCTTATAAACATCTCTTACATCAAGCACGCCTGCCTGCCCGCCAGCTGGCAGGCGGGTCTGTGGCTCAATCAGTGAAGGTGAATGGCAGGCTCTGACAGCCTCTTTTTTAGCCTTGTCCGTATATATAAAGCCTGAACCTTCGGCTTTAATATATTCGCCGTTCTTATTAATTCCAAAGGCAGGAAAAACATAGGCATTGGACTTTTTATCGTAGCCGTAAATATCTATCTCTCTAACGGTCGGGGCATCCGCTTCCGTTATCTGTTTCGCCAATGCCAGTGTAGCTGCTCTATTCCCAGCCCATACAACACGTTTTTTCAGGGCAAAAAGCTGCATTCCGTTTGGTGTGGCCAAGTCATTGTGTGTCATAATCGCAGTAAAGCTTTTTCTCTTGCTCTTTGGTGTGATTTCAACACAGTAACTATCTATAATGTCTTTAGGATCTTTCTCAGAACGGTTAAAATATTTAACTTTTAATGTGAATCTTGCGATGGTTTTTATAAGCGGGGCATTCTTCTTCGAGGTAAAAGCCCAGTGCAGGCAACCGTCAAATTCAAACAGACCAGACAGAGAACCTCTATAAGAATATACAATCTCTGCATATTCCTGCGCTGTTTTCGCCATTACAAGCTTCCCAAGATGTTCCATTTCCGGCATACTTTCTTTAAAGTGCTTCTTAAAACCTTCTTTACCTTTTGTTTGCAAAAGATAGTTCCAGTCTTTCTTAACCGGAAAAATTATTTTTGCCTTCTTTAATTCTTCAGCCCATTTTTTAGCGCCATAATGTCCCGCCCTATCGTTGTCGAAAGCTATAACGATATTCCTATATTTCTTCAGCCTTTCGATTTTGGGCGTTTGGCCTGCCGATAATACAGCGGCTGCCTGATATCCGATTTCTATTAAAGAAAGAGCATCAATAACGCTTTCTGTTACATACAGCGGCTTGTCATTTTTATAGGTGCAAGCTGTGTGAAACCATGCCAGCCCCGCCGTTGAACCTTTATTGTGTGTTTTTCCTGCACCTTCAGGGGGGTTATAAATCCTTCCGTTCCATACGTTCGGCGCAATTTTGAACATTACCGCACCGCACTTTAACCCTCGTGGGTGCGCTTCATGTTTATATTCCAAGCCGTTTAGAGAAGCCGTCAGTCCTCTCCCCATAAGATAGGCTCTTGCCGGTCTGTCAGGATCGTTTTTCGTTCTCGGGTATTGCCTCTCTATATTCACGTTTATATCGGGAAATAACTCTAATGTTTTTGTATTTTTCCCGCACTTGTTTTTTCGGTTGCAATTAATTGTAAACGGATTGTTATAATACGCCCACGCTGTTTTATCGTTACAGACAGGACACTTCAGGTTAGAAATAGTCAAATTGTTATTGACTGCCGTTTTATCTGTTGCGTATTCGCCCTTTAGCAGGCGTTCTCTCAGGCGGGCTGTTAAAGAAAGGTTAACAGGTTCATCAATCATTGGTCGCAGCCTCCTTCTCCAGACCTTCAACAAGAATATCCAGTTCGGTCTTTACTCTCGGAGTCATTGGCTTTGAACCGGCAAGAAGGTTTGAGACGTAGCCGTAGGAAAAATTCAGGTATTTTGCGAGTGCCTGAAGCGAAACTCCGTAGGCGGCGAAAAAATTTTTATATTGTCGGGGTTCTAAAATGTCCTGCTGATGCTGTAGTTCTGCTTCTTTTAGTTTTGCAACGGCTTCTTGCGGTGAGATTCTTGGTGAGATTCTTGGCATGATAAAAATCCTTTCAAATTGATGTTTTTCTTTCTGCTATCAATCTGTCAGGATTTCACTAAGTTAGGCAGGCTCAAATATATATATCTGAAAAATGTTGCGAAAAATTTGGACTTCAGGTATATAAAAAGAAAAGGCAGTTATTACGCCTTAACCTGTTTTGAGCCTGCTATCCGATCCGGCAAGATTAATAGCAGGCTTTTTCTTTCTTTTTTTCTTTAAAAAAATATATATACTATTTCTACAAAATACCTCTATATATTTGATTTGTCAATCAATAAAAACATACATATTGTGGTATGAAACTGTCAGGACAGCTAACTATACATCCCGTTAACGGCTGAATATGTCCGCTCCTTTGCCACGCCTGCATAAATTGCTGTAGTGCTGACGTCCTCATGTCCTAATTGGTTTTGCACCATCCGCAAGTCTTTCTCCTGCTCATAAAGATAAGTGCCGAATGTATGGCGTAAACTGTGGATGGAATACACGTGAGACAATCCTGCCGCCTTTGCCGCCCGCTTAAACTGCATCTGCAAGCCCATGTTTGTATAAGGCCGCCCATTGACATTCAAGAGATAATCATCATCCTTCAAACCATACGCTTGGATGTATTTTTTGAGATGGCGTTTTAATTTTCCACTTATCAGAACATCACGTGCTTTATCCCCTTTTCCATTCGGCACATGGACAAATGGCTCACCTTTCAAATAAAGATCTTTAATTTTGACATTGCGCAACTCTGACACGCGCAGGCCGCTTTCTAATGCCAGATGAATCATCATCCATATCCGTGACCAAACCACACGCCCCTTTGCGGCATCAAGAACAGCTTTGTCTTCCACCGTGTTTGCCAGCACCTGAACTTCGGCTTTGCTCAGGAATTGACTTGGTTTTAAAGTTCTTCTCACCTTTTTTCTCCTTTCTTTTTTACCTTTAATTATTTTATATTTTATTCTTAAAATATTATAAAAAAAGGCAAAAAGCAAGAAAAAATTTTATATAATCCAGATTTTATAAAATAAAAAAGCAACCATGTTACTGAAGGATACACAGTAGAAAAGTCTATAAAATGCCTTGCAGCTTCAATTTTAAGGTACTGTAAGACAAGTAGAGAGCGGTTACATATTCAGCGCCGGTATTCTTCGCTCGGTACTACTTTAAGCCGGTTAATAAGTCACGAGTTCTTTTCTAAAGCCGTAAATAGCCAAATTTAAAGCTTTTTCTTACTTGGATAATTAAAACCTATATACCTATAGGTTTTATCGCCTGAAATTGCCTGAAATTGGCCGTCCTGTGCATTTTATTTATTTCTTTCAGGTGAGCAAGTGGCAACTGTTGCACCATTATTTTTTTTCAAAAATGAGTTTTTCGGCCTTAAATCGGCGCTGTGGTAGAACAGGCTTGAAGAATTTAACTTTTTTCGGCTTTCTAATGGCATGTTTTCACCGTGTTATGTCTAATATTATATGTGCCTATGAATGTCCTTATATGACAAAACACGGTGAAAATAGCCTATTAGAAAACTGTTTTTTCTTTATTTTTTCAAGCCAATACTGGAACACCGCCGTTTTTGCCGCCAAAAAGTCATTTCTACCAAAACCATGATTGAGGTTCGTATTTAAAACCATGTTTTTTGTAGAATTGAATAACTGCTTTTTCAGTGCCAAGACCTTTTGTTTTTCTGTGGCCATATTGACGGCCTGAAGCATAAAGAACCGGAGCATCCTGAAATTTTTGCCGCACTGCCTCTAATACGTTCAGCCATGCTCTCCGATCATGCAGAATTACAGGCGCTTTGTCTGTTACCTCCGGCAGCCATGACAGGCCGCCTGCCTTTTGTTTATAAAAAAAAAGCCTGTCTTTTTCGTTCACTGTGCCAATGCCTAATAACCATCCGATTTCTTTGGTAATAAAGCCGTGAAGCTCCATAAAAGCAGAACACCTTGTTACAGCCTCCATGAAGTTCTTATTATGTTTGCCGGCCATTGCCTGACCTTTGCCGTGAGTTCGTTTCAAGTTGACGGTATAGTCCGGCCTTCCCAATTCCTGCGGCCAGTGATTGCCGACTATAATAATTGTTTTGTTACCATTCACCGGCCGTATCCGGTGAACATTCTGCACCAGGTCTTTTTTGCCGACTTCAAGACGCCATGTTTTTCTTTTTTCAGCGTCTTCAGGGAACAGTGCTATACTCAAGTCCAATAGACTATTTTGGTTAGCCATCGGCGTACCGTAGGCTATGACACTGTCGAAATCAGACCATTTATTCAAGCCTCTGTTTGCAAAAAAATGGATTACGTCAATTTTCTTATCTTTTAACAACTCCATTGCAATTTCACGCACGGTGTCTTGAATTTTAAGGTGTGTCAGTACCAAAACCGACCGTACGTTTACAGGTAAATGCTGACAGGCTTTCTGAAAAGTTTTTTTGTGCCACTTTTTGTTCTTACCGATACTTTTTATTTTACCAAGTCCTATTTGCAGGTGTATTTTTTGGCAGGCTGGTAATTCAACGCCTACCTCAATTACCTGAAGTTTTCGCCTGAAAAGTTCTTCTGCCTCCTGTTGATCGTGCGTGCCATCAAGCACAATTACACGTGCATCATTCGGTAAGTTTGGCTTTCTTAGTTCAAAATATACAAAACGCACCGCTCTCCGTTCTTCAATTTCAATATAGGCTTGGTTACTGTTAGAAAAAGCGGCCAGCATCCACCGGACTGAAGAGAAAGTTTTTACTCTTTTTTCAAGCCTTCGCTGGTATTGCGGATATGTTTCAAAGTGTCTTTGGCCAAAGGCTGCTGAAATATCAGCCAAAGCTGCTTGCTTTTCAGCCTCTGAAACTCCGGCCATTTGCCAGAGGTTAGCACAGTTCTTTACTTCTTTAGGCAGATCAGCGCTTGTATATAGCCTCATTCGGACAGCTTTTCTGCCTTGAGTGCAGGCAAGCATCTCCATTGCCTTTTCTACACAACTGTTTATTTTTTTCGCAATTACCTCGTGTTTGCTTGGCAGACCTTCAAAAAGACTGTTTATGTCATTAGTTTTGCACAAAATTTTAAAAAAGAACGACTTTGCAGAGCTTTCATCAAAAACATAAACCTTAAAATTCTGTTGAAGCTCAGTCCGTGCGTTAAACATCGCATGTGTGCAAACTACGCAAGGCGTAAGTTTTTTGAACTGTTCATGGTACGGACAATTCTCTTTTTCGCTGCATCTCGGACAAAGAATAGCCGATGGACTGAAACCACGCCGTGCTAAATGTTCAGCTTTTTCATATTTGACACAGTTTGTTGTGCTTCTGCCTTCAAGTATTTTAGCCTTTAAATTTTCTTTCACAATTTCTTTGGCCAGCCTTTTAGTGTCAACAGCTATTACCGTTTTAATGTCAGGCAGGCCAGCAAGGTACTGGATTAAGTGGTATGTCTTGCCGCTGCCTGGTGTGCAGCCTATTAAAACGTTTTTTTGCGACCGCAAAGCGTTGTAAATGGCCGTCCGTGCATTACTCAACGTTGTTGGTAACGTTGCCGACAACGTTGTTGGTTCTACTATCTCATGCCAGTCCGGTAACCATTCAGCCGGCGGCAGTCCTCCTGAAATACCGGCCGGACAGCTATTTTGATGAAAACATTTCAGCCATCCGGTTTTCGTAACATATGGCGAGGCATCCGGCCGCCCGCAGGCAGGACAGCAAGACAGCTTCCAGTAACCGCCCATGTCCTGAAAGGATATGCCTTTTTCATGAAGATATGAGACCGGCAGAATGAAGCGGACGGCCGGAGCAGTATAATCCAGCGAAATAATAGAATCAGAGAATTGAAGCGTTCGTGCGGCTTCTTTCAGAATATTCGTCCACACGGCAGGCAGCGGACGAACGGGCAGTGCGAGCCTGTCTATCTGCGCAGTGTCGTTCAGGTTTTTGACGGCGTATCTGTAGGCGTCTTCGTCCATCCTGAAAATATCGGACGCAACATCCAAAACATATGTTTCAGGACTGAAAACCTTTACAAACCCTGAATATATACCAGTGTCTATGCTTCTATATGTTTCTGCCCATGCCATGAATGACCTGAAGGCAGAGGCTTCGAAATAGTATGGCCATGAAAAACGAAAACCCCGCCCCGTCAGTGTAATCTGAAGTTCATCCGTCAGCATCCGAGCTTCGAGGCTGCTGAACAAATTGCGTGCGGCTTCGATGTTTGCCTCAATATTGTCATGGTCTTCGGATTCTACGTCCAGAATCAGCCAGTATCTGAACGGTTTTTTGAGTGTCGGATATTCACGCATGCCTGGAGTGAGATAGATAGTTCTCTGCTTCCGCAGGAAACTCCGGATCTGCCTTGCCGATCTGACTTGCCAGTTTTTCTTGCGAGTCCTCAGCGCAGGCTTGAATACATAGAAACAGCCGGCTTTATCACTGGCACTCAAGGCCGTCTCTCTTCTCCAGACCTTCAACAAGAATATCCAGTTCGGTCTTTACTCTCGGAGTCATTGGCTTTGAACCGGCAAGAAGGT
>JAOQII010000066.1 GCA_026134025.1 Candidatus Syntropharchaeum sp. | reverse complement strand
TGGCGAGTCGCTTCAGTAGGATGATTGGGGGAGATAAACAGATACGAAAAATTCATCCCATCGTGGATTTAGTTTTGTTGGGGAGTATAATAAAGTTATGGGAAAATGATTTCGGGATAGCACAACAGCACGTTTTAAGAAGAACCTTTAATAACCTTGATGCTTTAAAAACGCTGGGGATGATCAAGATATGACGCTTGATATCGATATTGGCTCAATCATCACTGATCTATCGAGCTTCGAGTACATCGAGTATGCTGTAGCCCTATTAATCATTCTCCTGACGATCGCAGTTGCAAAGCTCATCTTCTATATCTTCGAAACGTACGCCAGGCGCTTAACATCAAATACAAAGACAAAACTGGATGACCTCATCATTGAGACGATTAAGAAGCCGATTTACCTCATCATCCTCCTCGTCGGGACATATTTTGCCCTCTCTTACATCAAGTTTCCCTGGCTCTTCCAGTTTGAGATACTCCTCAAGATCGTGGCGGTTATAATCGGGACGTGGGTTCTGATCATCCTGTTTAAACGGTTGATCAAGGATTATGGGCATGAACTCACGAAAAAGACTGAGACCAGAGTCGATGATGTCGTTGTACCGGTCGTTGAGCGGATTGGTGGGGTTGTAATCGCGATAATCGGTATTCTTATAATCCTCGATATACTCGAGATTGAGATAACACCGATGCTTGCTGGAATGGGTATTGCAGGGCTTGCTGTTGCTTTGGCAGCACAGGAAACGCTCTCAAATATGTTTTCAGGCGTCTACCTTCTGGTGGATCATCCTGTCAAGATCGGCGAGCGGATAATCCTTGACTCTGGCGAGTTATGCGAGGTTAAGGATATCGGACTTCGGAGTACAAAACTCTACAATGTGGTTGAGCATACGATGATCTTCATCCCCAATGAGGTACTCGCAAAGAGCAAGATCGTCAATATCTCAGCACCAGATATCAGACTGAAGGTGAGATTTCCGATCGGAGTTGCCTACGGGACAGATGTGAGGAAGGTCAGGAAAATTCTGTTTGAGATTGCCGAAGAGGCGCCCGATGTTCTGAATGATCCCGAACCGATCGTTGTATTCAGGGAATTTGGCGATTCCTCCCTGAACCTTCTTTTGATTCTCTGGATTGGGGATATAAAGAAGAAGTTTGATGTGATCGATTACGTCAACCAGCGTATCGATGATCGGTTCAAAGAAGAGGGAATTGAGATTCCATTCCCGATACGAACACTTTACATGCCTGATATAAAAGAAAAGAGGAGTCTTGACTTTGGAGAATAAAAACAATCGCTATTTATATCTTTTTATCGGTATCGTAATCGTCTCATTTATACTCAGGTTCTACAACCTCGACCTCAGACCATTCCACCACGATGAGGCGGTGCATGGGTGGTTTACCTGCAAGATCCTGAATACCGGTGATTATCATTACCAGCCCTGGGCACATGGTCCCCTGCAGTACTACATAACAGCTCTGATATTTCATCTATTTGGAGCGAGTGAATTTACAGGACGGATTATACCCGCCTTTCTGGGTGTGCTTCTCGTTCTATCTGCTTACCCCTTAAGAAGATATATAGGAGAGATCGGATCAATCTTTCTTGCAGCATTTTTTGCCATTTCCCCATCGATCCTCTATTATTCCAGATTCTTCAGAAATGATATATATGTCGTGCTATTTGCTGTTTTAATCTTGATCACAGTCCTGAAATACCTCGATACGCAGAAACTTTACTGGGCAACCTTTACAGGGTGTTTAGCAGCCCTATCTGTATCTGCAAAAGAGAATGCATATATTGTACTCTTTATATTCGTCTCGTTTGGGGTGCTCTACCTGATACGCGAGCGAGATCGATTGAAGATAAGAGCGACGATAAAAAAGAACCTGCCTGCGATTGTGACAGCGCTCCTGGCTGGTTTCATCATCTATTTTATCCTCTACAGCTTTTTTTTACAGCATCTAACTGATCCTATTTATGCAATCCCTGATGCGGTTGATCACTGGAGCCACTATACAGGCGGACCAAGTGGGCCGTTCTACTTCTATATACCTATAATGGCACTCTATGAACTCCCAATCCTGATATTTGGGCTTCTTGGGATCTTTTATTACTGGATTCGAGAGAAAAATAACGTGCTGATGCTCTTTCTGACCTACTACTTTGCAGTCAGCATGATAATCCATGCAAGCATCCACGAGAAGGCGCCGTGGCTTGTAATGCATCTCATACTCCCGCTTACGATCATCGCATCAGGGTATATCGAGAAGCTCATTCATAGCGATTGGAGGAGCGTGAAGAAAGTACTGGTTCTTGTTCTTGGAATAACGCTTGCATTCATGATCGTAAACTCGATCGCTCTGAACTACGTTCGCTTTGCAGATCCTGCAGAACCGATGATCCAGGCAGCACAGCCCGATATGCGGTTCAAAGAGATGATGGCACTGACCGATTCGATCGCATCTGGAATTGATGGCTACAATACCTCGATAATCGTGACAGATAACAAGCTTGAGACCCAGCTTCTCTGGAAACTGCGGGACTACAATGATGTGAGCTGGCGGGTTGATATAAACTCAACACTCGATGCACCCCTGATATTTGTCCATGATCTTGATGCAGAAGATGTTGCAGCAAACCTTGAGGGCAGAGGTTACACAAGGGTAGATGCAAGGATCCTTCAATGGTACTGGTGGAAGCCAAGCGATGCAAGCTTGAGGTTTATACTCTTCAGGGAGATGGATCGTACCTCGGATGGATACGGCGTTGTGTTATTCTTCCTTAGATCTCCAGACCGTGCTCCCGTGTCCTAATCCCAACACGTTTAAGATACCGGCTTGCAACCTCTCTCAAATCCAGCATCTGGTCATACGTGAAGGGTGGAAGATGCTTTATTTCATCTTCTGCTGCGAGATCTGGTATACCCTCCTGTATAACGTACCTCCCACCGAATCCCTCGAGTGAACTTGCAATTCGCAAAATCTCCTCGCTTCCAAGAAGCCCATTGAAGACGGTGGTTCTCACCTCAAGCTCAAAATCTGCGTCTATAGCTACATTTAGACTGTCCTTAACGCGTTCGGTTGCACGTTCAGGCCCCGTGATTCTGGTATACATCTCAGGATCATCAAGCGGTGCCTTCACGTCAAGAAAAAGTGTATCAATAAGCCCCAACTCACCAAGCTCCCTGATTCTATCTGGGTAGTATCCACAGGTCTCGATCCCAACGAGTAGCCCGAGATCTTTTACATATTTACTCAAGCTAAGGAGTCCATCAAACTGCATGAATGGCTCGCCGCCTGAGAATACAACCGCGGATATGAAGGCACGAGCCTCTTTGATCTTTTCTTCAATTACTTCTTCTTTAACCAAATTCTCCTCGAAAAGAAGCCTGTAATTTTGACAGTAGATACATCTGAAAGGACAGCCTCTGAAGAAGATTACCATTGCAACTTTGCCAGGGTAGTCGAGCGTTGTTACATCGATCGTGCCACCGAAGTTTATCATATCAGGGAATCGTCTCAAGGAACCGCTCAACCCCCTGCTCATAGAGAACATTACCGACCACGATAACATCTGCAGCAGCCTTCATCTCGAGTGCCTCTTCGCGCGTTGTTATCCCTCCACCATAGAAGAGCGTCGCATCAGATAGCGCGTCCCTTGCGGCTTTAACCATCTCAGGGTTGCCATACGTCCCGCTGTACTCGATATATATGATTGGAAAATGGAAGTAATACTCACCGCAACGGCTATACGCTGCAACATCCGTCGCTGTCAGTCCTGTCTTTGCTTCTGTAACCCTACCTACAGCTGAGTCAGGGTTGAGAACGATATATGCTTCAGGTACGACCATATCCCACTTAATTTCGTCCATCTTTGCCCACTCGATATGTTTTCCTATGATCCACTCGATACTGGATGCGTTGATGACCGATGGTACAAAGAGGTAATCAACGCCGCCAGATGTGACCACCTCTGGTCCTGATGGCTCAAGGATTTTGGGAATGCTGTACCCCTCAAGCATCTCAATGAGTCGCCTCACATTGTTTTTTGTGATGTTCTGCGTCCCTGAGATCATAATCGCATCTGTACCACTACGAACAACCACTTCGATCTCAGCTTCAGATATAGATCGATCCGGATCAAGTTTCGTTATGTGCTTCCAGTTCTTCCATATTGTCATTGCCAGATGGGCCCGCGGAGATTTGAACTCCAGACCTCACGGTTATCAGCCGTGCGCTCCACCAGGCTAAGCTACGGGCCCAAAAATTTAAAAATTAAAAAAAAGAAGATAAGAAAGCGATCAAACTCCAAGTGGCGTCTCGACCTCTTTCATCACGTTCACGACATGCTCAGGATCGCCCACCTCTACCAGCTCTCCTACCCGCATGAGTGCTGCCCGGTCACAGACCATATTGATGAAGTCTATATCGTGAGATACAACAATATAGGTTTGCCCAAGTGTGTCTCTGGCTTTCTTGATTGACTTTACCATCTCAAGCCTTGTGAGTGGATCTGCCGTCCCGGTCGGCTCATCGAGAAGTACGATCTTGGGGTCCGTGATAAGTACACGGGCGAATGCAAGTCTGTGCCGCTCACCCTCGCTTAGCTGGTTGGGGTATGCGTAAAGTATCGCATCCACCTCTTCTTCTGTAAAGCCCACCGCCTCTAACGATTCGTAGACTTTCTGTATCACGATATCCGCTGGAAGTTCTACGGTCAGTGCCCCTGCCAGGTTCTCATAGACGTTTAATTGTGGGAAGACTGTATAAACCTGGTGAAGGATATTGATATAGGGTGTCACACGCCCTCTTCCATCAGGGCCAATTACACGCATATCTACCCACTCATCATCGACCTTGATCTCGAACTGACCTCGAGAGGCATCGATCAAGCCTGCGATGATCTTGAAGGCGGTCGTCTTACCAGATCCACTGACACCTACAAGTCCAAATATCTCACCCTCGTAAATATCGAGCGTTATGTCATGTACCGCCCTTATCAGACCCCTATCAAACGTATAGAAATACTTCCTTACGTTGTTCATCTTTATTATTGGATCTGATAATTGTCTCCGTTCAATCGTCGGCATCTCAAAGTCTTGCATGAACGTGTCCCTGACATCTTCAGAACGGCCGATTGTTACAACTTCTCCACCAGCACTCAATAAGATCGCTTCTTGTGTTGTCTCGACCACGGCCTCTGGCCAGTGTGATGTGACAAGTGTTGTCAGACCTTGTTCGATCTCTGTGTTGATACAATCATGTACTGCCTGTGCTGTTATTGGATCCAGCGTCCCTGAAGGTTCATCTGCAAGGAAGAGTATTGGATTCTTTGCAAGACACATTGCGAAGACACACCGCTGTTTCTCACCACCACTGATATCCCTCGCGATATGGGTCGCCCTGTGCGTGAGCTGAACCCTCCTCAAAAGTTCCATTGCCTTTCTCATTCGTTCTGCCTTTGGAACCCCTGCATCTGCCAGTGCTTCTGAGATGTTCTGCATTACAGGTGACTCACCAAAGAGGGCAAACGTTCGCTGGATCATTAAGGCGATCCTATCATAGATCTGCCTTGCAACAAGCTCATTCTTCTCGATTGCATCCCAGTAGTCGATCTCTTCTAAAGCCAGATCTCCACCACATCGAGTGCATTTTTCGCCCGCGTGGCTCGGTGGTTCAACCCATCTGCAATCCTCGTTCTGACAGACTGCAAGGCGGTATATTACAGTCCCCTCCGTGGGTCGGTACTCCGGAATTCCACGAATGATATTCATCAGTACAGACTTTCCACTCCCACTCTTACCAAGAATACCGAAGCCTGTACCCTCCTTCACAGTGAAATTAACATGCCGCAGGACATAGTTATCACCATATAACATGCCAATATCTTTCAGAATTAGCATATCCTCTTTTTCTTCAGACATACTCTTCACCTTCCCAATCGCTCTATATCTTCATGAATTAACACGACTTCCTTCGCGTTCTACACATATAAACTTTATCTTTTACCTCACGTCTCAACATGTTTACAAATTTAACTATATGAGAAGGTAAAGGTCAGTACCTTCGGGCCCGAATAATTTGGACATCTGTCCATGCTTATATAAATTCTCGAAGCCCACTGGGTCATCATCCATGATCCAGATGATTTTTGACGTGACACACCTGCTCCCTGCATCATAAACCCACCAGAACTTTTTCCCTGGACGGAGAATACTGGGTGTAATTTTTATTTCCCTGAAATCAAGAATAAGCGTAAAATTTTTCTGCATCGTTTCCGAGATATTTTTCAGCAGAACTAACGCATTCTGTCGTTTCGCAGCCAGGTCCTCACCTTCAACTTCCGTTCCCAGTTTGTCTTTTAAAAAGGCAAGCTTAGCGCGGCGAGCTTCGATTTCCGATTCTGTCCAATAACGACCTCCAAGGTCGCCACCGGTCGATAAAAATGTGTTCATTCCATCCACGATCCGCTGCATATACTCTTCAGACTCTTTACATCCTCTGAAATCAATATTCAGACGCTCATCTGTGGTTGAACCACGAAGCCGCATGTAAAACGCCTCCAGAAAATCATTCAACGCTCTCTCATCTCTGCATCTGATTCCCATTCGCTCCTCAAATGGATCAACTATCTCCTCTGCACCTGTCTCATGAAATTCCAGCTCTTCCATTGTAAACCATTCGATCTCATCCATCTCTCCAGCCATTAAATTCACCTTTTATATTGAAGTATTCAGGAGGTATTCTCCTGCTTACGATATTACTTCGCCCGGCAATAACCATACTGAATAACTATTTAAATTTTTTCTATTTTTGTATCTTACTACCCACTTTCCGCAGATCCCCCATCACACATAATATTTTCCACAACACCACCCCAACAGATCAATTATCTTCCACAGC
>JAOQII010000065.1 GCA_026134025.1 Candidatus Syntropharchaeum sp. | reverse complement strand
ATAAGAAAAGCCTCCAGGTTTTTGGGGGGACCTATAAACTATATTTTATCAAATATCAAGGGCTGACCCCATGCACATTGCACCTGCCTGCTGCAGGCAGGTCTTCGGCAAACTCGACGCTTGCAGGATTTAGGTTCCAGATTAGGGTCGTAGAAAAAATACAATTCATCAAGATTGGTTCAGATTTAGGTTGAAATTTGTCGGTTTGCTTGGGCAAAACTACGGGGATAGCAATCCTAACTGCTCTTGCCATAAGAAAAGCCTCCAGGTTTTTGGGGGGACCTATAAACTATATTTTATCAAATATCAAGGGCTGACCCCATGCACACAGGGGCGTTTGCTCTGTTGATTGGCAGCCCGGCAGCGCAACCGGAAGCTCTCAAGGCATTGCATATAAAGGGTTTTTGATGTGTCGGCAGTGGGGAGACTGAATTTCCGGAAGGCGGCGAGCCCTCCACCATTGAAATTCAGACGAACCGGTCCGATTGCCGCAAGCGGCATGTCGGAAGGTCCGGTTTTCTTTTGGTGACGGGGGGTTACGGCGTTTCTTGTCACCGCTGGCTTATCTTGTAATCACCCTGATTTCGGGAAATCGGAGTAAAATTCCTTCTTTTTTCCGTCTCCTTTCTCTGTTTTCTCAGATCTCACTTTCGGACCTCGTCCGGTTTTTTGTTCCCTTTCCAGCAACCTTTGCTCTGCAATTTCTTCTGCAAACCGCTCCACAACCTTGGTGATTCTTTCAAAAAGTTCGTTGATGCCCATGGTAAAACCTCCTGCTTATCCGTTCTCTGTCCCATACCTACCGGAGAGACAGAGAAAGTGTCGGGAAACAATTTGTGTTCATATCGCTTTCTCCGTCTGGTGCTTGCTGAGAATTACTTACCGGGAGTGCTCATGACGGGATGCGGAACACCACCTATTACCGCCTCACCACCTCGACGCAGTTCAAGGTGTTTCGTTGGCCTTCCTGGCTCAACCCGGCATGGTCCAAGGAACGGGAAGCAGAGCTGCTGGAGTTCTACGGCGGTCGGGACAGCGCCGGGTGGCAGCATGAAGTGGCTAGTGAACACAGCAAGCCGTCGTATGGGGCCTTCAACATTGAATATCTGAATTTCTGTCGCCAGGAACTTCTTGAATATCAGAAAGTGATTATCACGGGCGACGAGCTGAGTGGTTGCGATACCGAAGAAGAATCGCACGACCGGCTTGAGGCGCTACTCAACCTTGTACCCCAGACAGGCGTGTTCTGGATCGGAGGTGATCTTGGCTATACCAACGATCCGACTGAACTCGTCGTGTTCCAGGAGTTGGAACTGGGGGACCGCCGAGTGCTGAAACTCATCCTGCGTGTCCACATGAAACACGTGGCCTACCCGCATATCGCCCAGGCCATTGCACTGCTGGACCGCTACTACACCGCCACCGGCATCGGGGTGGACAACGGCGGCAATGGTCTGGCCGTGGTGCAGGAGCTTCACACCCTGGACAAGTACAAAGACCTCCGTCGGCAGATTGTTTTTCCGGCAGTGGATCTGGAATTGGAGGACCAGTTCACCACCCACACCTACACACTGCGTGACGGTCGGGTCGTCTATTCCAAGGGCAATGACCACATCATTGACGCTGTCCGCTGCGCCCTGCTGGCCCGCGAACAGGCCAACCTGGATCAGGTCGGGGAAGAGACCGTTTCCCTGATACCTGTCCTGACGGACCCGGTGTTTATCTGACGAAGGTCTGAAGTTTTGTTCCCGTCTCAACAATATCCATGATGGCATACCCTATGTGGGCGTCGGGGAGATTGATGTGCGTCATTTGCCGGTACCGGCGGGGCGCTTTTACGCCTCGTCCAAGGTCGATTGTGTCTTCCGGAATACGACCGATTATTTCAAAGGACTCGGCTGCCCGGATCACATCCGGCCTGGCGGTGCCCAGACACGATTTCCTAACGGCGTTAAATCCTTCCTGAAGTCGTTTTTCGGCTTCCTCAACAGAGGTCACCGCGAATGAATTCCAGACCATACAGGTCGGCGCACCCATGTGCCCGCTGACCGTAAAATCCGCCCGCGTTCGCGCTCCGATGAATTCTGTAAAAGGCTCTTTGCCTGGGCTGACATGGGAAACAAAGATGCGCGGTCCGGTCACTGCCGCATATCTTTCGACGTTTTCCACCAGGTCGGCGTAATGAGATACAGTACTCCAGACCTTTCCTCCACCTCCGGCAATAGGTTTTTGCATCATTTTCGAACCTGGAAGCAGATTCCCGCCAAGGCCGAAGACGAACGCAGGACCAACGTGATAGCTCTGGCGATGGTGCAGGATGTGAAGGTTCTCAACCGTGATGTCGCCGCTGAAAAGGCGCTCGACCACATCCTTATCCTTATCCTCGTGATTTCCCCATACGGCATATACTATACGGGCACCTGGAACGTATTGGCTCCATCGAGATAGGATTGAAACCCGCCGAGTAAACGGTGTTCCCTGACTTTTTCGATCAGGCTGTTTCGGGAAAGCGCCAGAATCTGATTCTTTTCGGTTTGCAAAAGGTCTGAATGTACCACATGAAGTTTAAGCTCACGATCTGAAAGGCGTTCGAAACTCCCATGGTCGAAGAAACCGAAGTCCCCAGCGTGAATGACTGCGTCTGCTCGAACATTGGAGGCCAGCCCGTTGATGATTCCGAGCTTGCCATGGGTATCGCTGATCAGCAGGAGTCGCATGAAGCCACCTCAAGATTCCGGCAGATTGAGCAGGAAACGCCATGCCGGCACAACCTCTATCTTCCCTGCATCTACCTTGATTTGGTCCTCTTCATTTCGCGTCACCACTGTACCGGACTTCAAGCCGTATTCCGCCATTGCCTCGGTCAGAGCCGCGATCTCCCGTTTCCTGGTTTGTGGGTCGGCCATCGATTCGCAGACCTGAACCAGCATGCGTGAGCGGTCTTGTAACTGTGCCAGGAAATCCACCTCCATACCGCCTTTTGTCTTACAGTACCAGATATCGGGGGTGACACGTCGGAGCGCTCTGAACACAAGGTTCTCCAATAAATGCCCGGTGTTGACGAGAATACCTGACGCCACAGAGGTAACCATGGCATGGTCGACGCAATAGATCTTCTTTGGATTGGTTTTGCTGCGAGCCAGGGATGCGTCGAATATCCGTACGGTAAACAGAAAGTAGGCGTCTTCGAACCACTCCAGATATTCCGACACGGCGTACTTGGGAGCTTTGTGGCCGAGTGACTTCAGATAGCCGGTCAGGCTGTTTATAGAGTAGAGCGATGCCGTATTGTCTATCAGCCGGTGCGCAAGGTCCTTTACAGCCTTGGGATGCGAGATATCATGGCGCTCAACCAGGTCACGGAACAGTACGGCGTGAAAGTATTCCTGATGGATCTTTATTCGCAGGTGCCGGTCAAGTCCGACGACTTCCGGGAAGCCGCCGGTTTCCCAGTAATCTTCAAACGCCTTTTGCACGAGAAGCCGTTTCTTTGTTGACAGGTGGCCCGTGACGTCGATCTGCTTGTAATCCAGAAATTCCCTGAAAGAAAACGGGAAGAGTTCCCAGGATAAAGCCCGCCCCCGCATTTGGGTGGCGATTTCCTTTGAAAGCATTCGGGCTGACGAGCCCGTGATGTAGACTTCGCACTTCTCGGTTCGCATCAGGCGGTCTACAAAGGGTTCCCATCCGGGGACCGCCTGGATCTCATCAAAAAAGCAATAGACCGTTTCCGTATTCTTCTTCTCCGGATAGAGCGAATAATAGGCATCTGTGATCACTCCGAGTCCAACTTGGCGAAGGTTATGGAGGCGGTCGTCAAAAAAGTTCAGGTACAGGATGTTTTCGCGAGATACGCCGTCATCCAGGAGTCGCTTGATCACCTGGAACAGATAAGTCGATTTTCCGCTGCGGCGCACCCCGATACAAACAGTGGCCTTGTCTGGGACCGTCCTGATCTTCAAATGCCTGGGCACCCCGGTATCGAGTTCAACTTCCTGAAAATCCAGGATGATTGGCTTCAGTGTCTCTATCATGCTACCTCCTTCAGGGCAGAATAGTTTCCAGTTGTCGTATTAACTGGAAATAAATATAGCCGCTTTAGGTGCTATCTGTCAAGATTAATTCCCAGATAATTGGCCATCCTCCCCCAACCGACGTTTCTCCCCCGCCTCCGGTAGATAACCCCAGGACGAGCTTCATCTCGCCACACGGCGCAGATGTCGCGCCCACAGGACAAGAATACGCGAGGACTCTGGTGGAGAGACAAAACGAGCGCACAACTTCAGATGAAACCGCCACTACCGCTGATGGCAACGGACTCGATAACATTCCATCAACCGATGGATTGGTAATCGCACCACTGGCTACAGCAGCGGCCCTGGACCCTTCGGTCTTCAGCAAGGTAAGCGCAACCGAGGCCATACCCGCAACCTGGGAGGAACGGGCGCGCAAGGCCTGGGAGTATTACATCGAAGAGCCGCTGGTCAAAAACTGCGTCAACTCCTGGCGCACCTTTGCTGTAGGCGATGAAATCAAAATCACCAGTGACGACGAGGATGTGAAGAATGATGCTGCTTCCCTGGCCGACCGGCTGAGCATCTCCGCGTTCGTCAAGGACATGATTCTCCAACTACTGGTCAAAGGCGACGCCGTCGGATTCAAGCGCTACACCAAAGACGGCAAGGACCTGGAAGAGGTCATATGCGTCAATCCGGTTTCCGTGAAGGTCAAGTATGCCCAGGGACAGATGGTGGAGGCCCGTCAGTATCCCGACGATAACCCCGGAATCGGTGAAGGCCTGGAACTACCGGTTGATCAGGTGCTCCACCTCAAGTGGGACGCCCCTTCCTTTTCCCCACGGGGCAACTCGCTGGTCCTGGCCGCCTTCCAATCCATTGAATTGTTGCGCGGCTACCGCCGGGCGGAACAAGCCATTGCCAAGCGTTGGGCCACACCGTTCCGCCTGCTCAAGGTAGGCGGTGCCTTCGGCCAGAAGATGGTTATGCCCGACCAGAAGATGCTCGAGCAGGTCCGCAACATGGTCAACAAGATGGACCTTAAAAGCGGATTGGTCGTGCCTTTCTATGTCACAGTCGAAACTCACGGCACCGAGGGACAGGTCCTCAATGTTGAGGACAAGGTCAAGGAGGTGAAGGAGGACATCGTCGTCGCCCTGGGGCTCTCGCGCTCCCTGGTCACCGGTGACGGTCCGAATTTCGCCACCGCCTCGGTGAGCCTGCAGAAAATGCTCGTGATGATCCTGGAGATCAAGCAGGTCGCCCGGAACATTCTTGCATGGGTCTTTGACGACTGGCTGGAGCTCAAGGGCTACAGGGACAAAACCCTCCAGTTTCTTTTCAACGATCTCGGACGCGGTGGACTTCAAGCGTCTGCTCATCGAGCTGTACGACCGCAAGCTCATCAGCCGCTCCAGCCTTCAACTCAAGATGGACCTCGATCCCGACATCGAGGCGGCCAACCGGGAGAACGAAGGCAAGTCGGTGGACCTGCTCGACAACATCGACGTGATCGTCGTCGGCAGCGAGCGGGAGAAGCGACGGCTACTGGAGGTGTTCCATAAGCAAAGATCTCCAAACTGCCAGATGGCCGAAAGGTCGAGGACATTATCCTGGTGAGGTGACCATGAAAGAGTTTATCGATAAGGAAAAGGCCAGGCTGCAGACGCTCTTCGAGCTGTTCAACGAGGGCGGCTCGTGGATGACGCTGATCGAGTCCGGCCGGGAGCCGGTCCGCATGGGTCTCGTCGACAGCTATAAGGTGACTCGTGTGGCACCACACTTCGACGCCCAGGGCGAGCTCAAGCGGGTGGACTTCTGGCTCCTCTTCAAGGCGGTCGGCTACGACGAAGGCTTCCAGCACGCACACACCGTCAAGGTGGTCCGCTGGTCCCAGGAGGACACCTATCTCATCGATCTTACGGACGACCGCGGGCGGCGCTTCCATGTGGATCTTGTGATCGAGTTCCTGCCCGGGAACGCCGAGGCCCGGGAGGAAGCCGAGTGGATCATCAACCGCCTGGTGGAAAACGATATCAGGACCCTGCCCGATGGTTTTCTGGCGTACCACCAATCCACGCTTTCCCCTTACCGCGGCATGCGCGGGCCGGTAATTGAAACGGACGAGTATTCTTCTGCAGAAAGCTGTGTAAAGGACTTGCTAAGGACCTTCCCGAAAAAGACGAGGCTGTAACACGATCTAAGATTTCACAAGTCTGATTCGATTATTCTTGGCTTTGTACTTTTCTATAAGAAACTCGGCTTCCAGAGCATTAACACTGCGCATGACGCGGCGCTCGAACACCTTACGAGGGTTCCCGCGTGTCAAAACCCCTACCTCTTTGAGAACACGAGATGCTAAAGAGTGCATAGTACAAGACTGGTTTGGACATTTTGACAACACATGGATTATGGCATTCTGGATTTCCGCTGCGGTAACTTCTTCTGCCCTACGACCTGCTGAGTCTGGATCGCCTTCAGCATCTCCGGGCGACTCCTTATGATAGTAGCAATGCTCGTCTTCTTCAGCTTCGTCAACATCGAAATCCTCAGTCTCCTGTCCGCCCTCGGTGTTCTCGGTGCGATGGTCTCTAAAGAATGATTTGGGGAAAATGCCTCTCTCTTCGAGCATTGACCAAAGCCCTTGAAGCGAAACATCCTTATCTGTGTAGAAAGCGGATTCTCTCACCCGGAAAAATTCCCATCCGCAACGTTCAAGTTGCCGTTGGCGTTGCATGTCCGCTTCGTAACGGTCGGCCCCATGCCATTTGTCACCATCGCATTCGACAGCCAGCCGTGCCCGGCCACCTTCAACCACGAGGTCGATTCGCTTTCCAGCCACTTCATGCTGTGCAAGTACAATAAAATCCCTACGGAGCAATTCCAAAGCAACGTCAACTTCAAACCAACTTTCAAATGGCGGGGGGGATTCACAACGCTTCGATTATCTTGGGATGCCCGCCGTTCAAGTTCATCCCGATCAATTCCTGCAATCATTTGTGGCTTTGTGTTCTCGAAGAACTCAAG